>CAZOMH010000301.1:0-5695 GCA_964580415.1 uncultured Nitrospirales bacterium | reverse complement strand
ACTTGGCGGCGTTTCTACCGACAGAAGCACGGGAATCATGTCCTTGATCTCCTGCGCGACGGTCTTGACTCTGCCCCACTGCTCGTCGAACAGCGTTGCCGGGTCGCGGCGAAGATCAAACCAACTGTAGAAGACGAGGCCGTTGGCCCCTTCGGCAATGCTCTGCCAGGCCATGGACCGCATTTCCGCCAGGGTCGGCGCGCGGAATTTCGCCTTCTTGGCCTCGTCTTTCTGATAGTTGGCCCAATTGAAGACCTGCGGCACCTGCCACATGGCCCGGCTTCCGCACAGGGCGGCGGTCATTTTTCGGGCATATTCGCCGGCGGTGGCAGGGCTCCTTTCGGGAATCGGATAAGGGTCCGTACCGATGACGTCGTAGCTCGGCAGGTACTCGCGGACCTGGTCCACCTGGTACAGGACCACCCAGGCAGGATGGTTCGGATCAAGGTCTTCAATCCACTGTCGATGGGCCGACAGACGGTCCAGCATGTCCAGGGACAATTCATCATTGATATACCATGCGAGCAGCGCGGGATGGTCGCGCAGCAGTTCCACGCGCGACTTCACATAAGCCAGTTCTTCCTCCTGCGACTTGATTGCGGGCACGCAGGCACTGGTGCCAAAATAGGCATCCTTCACGCTGGCGATCACCTTCAACCCGCGCGCCTGGGCCAGGTCCAGCATGTCTTTCGACGGTTCCGCGTAGGGCATAAGGCAGTTGAATGCGCTTTGCGCATAGATATCGAGTTCTTCGGGTTTTACGGCTCCCCAATACATTCCGAGCGGGAAGAAAGGGGCTCCATTGACGAGCAGGCGGTTGTGTTTGTCGATGCAGGCCGTGCGTTCCGGCGCTGCCGGGTTTCGGGAGAAGGCCCATGTTTCCGTGGCCAGCGCCCCGCCCCCGTTCTTGGGTTTGAGCGCCACATCGACGGAATACCGCCCGGCCGGCAGCGCTTGTCCGTCAATCACGACCTCTGTCACGGATTCGGCAAGAGAGTCCACTTCACCCTGGGTAACATTCGCCTGGTCCGCCATGTTTGCAACACGCCACGCCAGCAGCACATCGCCCAACTGGCAGGGATAGTCAATGAGGTTTACGGCACACCGTATCCGGACAGGGTCGGGATTTGGCCCCAATACCTGGTTCCGGTAATTGGGCGACACCAAAACGGAACTCAGGGGCCGCTCGGCGCGGAGCGCTATCGACACATCGTCCCACCAGGCCGTTCCCGTCATGCCCTGGCGGACATAGCAGGAGAGGGTGCATCCGGCGGCCTCGGGCGGAATGCGCGCGGTGACGCCCTTGACCAGAGTCCAGTCCGCAGTACCCTTGATCCCCTGCGGATAGCAGCCGCCCAGCCACTTCCCGTCCGCCCTGTGCCATTCGGCACAGATCGTCGCGCCGCTTTCCCCCCCGGCGATGTCCTGTGTCCTTACCCATGCGCTAATCTCGTACATTTTGTCCCGTTCCAACGGAACCGACTGGCTGCAAAGCACATAGGCGGCGGCATCGGTGTTTACATACTTGAGCGCGGCGTCTCCGGACCGGTGGACGGCGGCGTCACGGACGTACACGCTTGGCGGACCGTTCCAGTCCGCCGGCCTGCCCGCGTCGGCGGCAGTCTCAAAACCGGGGTTCTTTACCAGGTCTTCCGGAGCGGCGACCCCCGCCCACAAGATTATGGCCAATATCGCGCAAACCGCTTTTTTGTTCATGGTTAACCCTCGGTTTTTGACGGCGTGATCATACTGTGTTTCGTGTCTTGTCCGGTACGGTCGTTTTCCCTGCGGTTGGAACTGCGGGTACAATTGAAGTGCGGCGGGCGGCGGTGTTTTCTGCGTTCCAGTTTATGGACTGGCCTTTGTCATTGTCTTCTGGTCCGCGGAACCACTACACTGACAGGACATTTTCTGCGGGAAGTGGGTGTTCCCAATCATGCAAGGAAGCATGCACATGAGCGAGAAGCAGTATACCATCAAGGAAGAAATTGCCAGCAGCGTCACGCACGGACTGGGCATCGTGTTCAGCGTGGTGGGCCTGGTGGTGCTTGTGGCCGTTGCGGTCGGCGAGGCCGATCCCTGGCGGATCGTGAGCGCCGCCGTTTTTGGCGCCTCCATGATCATCCTCTATCTGGCCTCCACCCTCTACCACGCCCTTCCCTGGCCGTCCGTGAAGTCGGTCATGCGGGTCTTTGACCACTGCGCCATCTACCTGCTCATCGCGGGCACCTACACCCCGTTCCTCCTTGTGTCCATGCGCGGCCCCTGGGGCTGGTCATTGTTCGGTGTGATGTGGGGTATTGCCGTGGTCGGCTGCGCCTTCAAAGCCTTTCACACCGGAAAGTTCGACAAACTGTCCACGGCCCTCTATGTGGCCATGGGCTGGATGATTATTGTCGCGCTCAAGCCCGCCCTCGAGATGGTGCCGGTCGGCGCCATGGTGCTCATGGCCGTCGGCGGACTGGCCTACACCGGCGGCGTCTTCTTTTACGCCTGCAACCGCATCCCCTACAACCACGCCATCTGGCACGGTTTCGTCCTCGCCGGCACCGTGGCCCACTTCTTCGCCATCCTCTTCTACGTCGTGATCAATCCGGCTGCGGGGGCGTAGGGCGGGCATCTTTCAGGAGCCGACATCCCTTTTCAGCAAGCCGGTATTTCTGCAGGCGGCTGTTGGGCTTGTCCGAAATCGTCATTTCAATCAAGCCGCCATCGAGAGCGGGTTTGAGATAAAGATCACGGAACGATTTGCGGTCCTTCAAATGCAGGATGTCTTGAAGCGTTTCGCGTGTCATCTCCCCCCTCATGGCCTGTAACAGATATCCGACTTGGGGGGTGACTTGGGGGGTGACTTGGGGGGTGACCGATTGTAGAGCGTCCTGAATCATCCTGAGCATAAACTCAATAAAGGGGGAAGAGTCCGTCCTGTTCGTGCTTTCCTGAAGGGCCCGGTAATACTCCTGCTGGTGTTCATGCACGAGGCTTTCCACGGGAATACCGGCGAACAGGGGTTTCCAGCGCGTCAGGATCAGCGTTTGCCACAGTCGTCCCGTGCGGCCGTTGCCGTCGGCGAAGGGGTGAATGAATTCGAACTCGTAATGAAACACAGAACTGGCTATCAGCGGATGCAATTCGCAGGTGCCCAGC
Source organism: uncultured Nitrospirales bacterium (assembly GCA_964580415.1). Taxonomy (GTDB): domain Bacteria; phylum Hydrogenedentota; class Hydrogenedentia; order Hydrogenedentales; family CAITNO01; genus CAITNO01. The sequence continues at coordinate 2,548 of CAZOMH010000301.1, read as the reverse complement.
CACCGTAACAGGTCCGTCATCAGCGCCGGCACGCGTTTTGCAGGCGGAGCCATGTGAATTACATGCCCGCCCCCCATCACGCCCACACCGCCTCGGCGATAGACCCCGGCGTCGTCTATCAACCCGGCCATTAGTATGCGGTGCGCTTCCAGCAGCGCAGTCTCCGTGTCCGGGCGCCACTGTTCACAATGGTCATAGGCGGAAATGGCGTTTTTTACCTCCTGAATTTCGCGGGACGGGGCGAGTATCCGTTTACCCTCAAGCACCGTAGTAATCTGGGCCTCGCTCAGAGTGTTTCCCTCGATGGCCAGCGAGCCCTGAACGGTGCGGATGCGGTTGATGCGGCGAAGCCGCAACGCAGTGGCAGTCTCTGCAAGAGCGGACAAACGACCTACCGTCTCGCTGATGTCCGCAACCAGTTTTACAGTGGTCGGGGTGATGGTGTGGGGTGGTTGGTATTGCCTGTTCATGGAACTGTCATTCTGTGCTCATCTTTCAAAAGACACGGCAACTCGTTTCGCGCATAGTCTATGCGCAATGGCGGGAAAAGTAAACCAACTCCCGAGAAAAGAGCCGCCGCATTGGAGCGGAGTGGCACGGCATGACGTTGGCGCCGTAGGCACCGTGGTAAATCTCTTCGCCATCCTCTCCTGCCTCCTGGTCAATCCCTGTGCAGAAAGGCGGGACAGGCGCGGTCTTCCGCCCTTCCCACGAAAGACCCGAACAGCACGCCGCCGATGGGCAGGCTCAGGATTGGCGGGGTCCAAAGGAGCATAGGGTGAGGGACGAGGCACCACAAGAAGGCCGTAAGGAAACCGGTCAAACCGAAGGCAAAGGCCCCGGGCAACGCAAGGCCAATGCCGCAGACCATCGATCAGTAGGCCAGACCCGGCCCTGAACAATTCCGGTCTCATTCCGCCACCATAAGCTCCCATGTGCTCGATTTCGGCATCATTCCATAAGCCCATGAACGCGAAAGCAAGTGTGCCCAACACAAAAAGGATGGCGGCGCCAAAACCCACAGTTGCCCGCACCCAATGGCTGGTCTCATAGAAAAGCGCAAAAGCTCCCAGCGCGCCCCCGATGAGGGGAAACACAATGACAACGGTTAGCCCAAGTAACGGGGGAAAGCCTCGGTGGCGCAGCACTTCCGCCTCAAACGACACTGCGACAGCCAGAATCAATTCCGTCAGGCAAAACCCCGCCGCGCCACGCAGGGCAAACGTCAGCGGATTGTTCATGAACCTCTCTCCCGCCGGTTGGATTGGATACCCCGGTAAGCACAGGTCGATTGTCCTTAACAGTCTGTCGGACTTTGAAATACACTAATAGACATATAAAGCTATTGACATAAGTACTGGATTCTGCTATACTTTCCCCATGAGCACACGATACATATCCGCCGACCGCAATCAACCGCTTCTTTTGCCGCCCGACCTTCGCGAGTGGGTTCCCGACGACGATTTGGTCCATTTCGTCATCGAGGCGGTGGACACGCTGGACACCGGGGTGTTCAAGGTGAACCTGCGCGGTTCGGGCAGCGCCCAGTACCCCCCGCACATGATGCTGTCGCTGCTCATCTACTGTTATGCCAACGGCATATTCTCGTCTCGGCGCATCGAGCGGGCCACGCACCGGGACATCGCGGTGCGCTACCTGACGGCGGACACGCACCCCGACCATGACACCATTGCGGCGTTCCGGGTGGAAAACTTCGATGCGGTGGCCTCGTGTTTCGTGCGCGTGCTGGAGATGGCGCAGGAGCTCAAGCTGCTCAAGGTGGGCCGGGTCAGCGTGGACGGGACGACGCTCAAGGCCAGCGCGAGCAAGAACCGCAACGTGCGCTACGACCGGGCGGGGGAGTTGGTCGAACAGTTGGAGCTGGAGGTGCGCGACCTGATGGGGCAGGCCGAACGGGCGGACCGCGGCGGGGGCGACGACGGGCAGAAACTGCCCGACGAGCTGTCCCGCCACAAGGCGCTCAAGGAAAAACTGGAGGCCGCCCGCCACCGCATCGAAGAACGGGCCAAGAAGAAAGCACAGGCCGAACAGGCCGAATACGAGCGCAAGGTGCAGGAAAGGGAAGAGCGTGAGGGCTCCGCCAAGGGCCGGCACATTGTGCCCCCCGACCCGACGCCCGCGCCCGACGAGCAGGAGAACCTGACCGACCCCGACAGCAGGCTCATGCGGCACAACAAGAAAAGCCCCTACGAGCAGGCCTTCAACGCCCAGGCCACCGTGGACGCCGACGGCAGCCAGCTTGTGCTGAGCGGGCATCTGAGCCAGTGCGCCTCCGACCGCAATGAACTGGCTGCGGGAGTCCGGGGCATCCCCCCGGTGCTTGAGCGCCCCCGCACCGTTCTGGCCGACAACGGGTACCTCAACGAAAAGCAGGTCCGCGCGCTGGAGGGCGACGGGGATACGCCTGAAATGAACGTGCTCGTCTCCGTGCATGCCGAAGCCAAACAGCTGCGCCGCAAGCATGACTTCCGCCCGCAGCCGACCGAAGTTAAAGAGCCGCCCGCGATACGCTCCGAATTTGTGCTCG
>CAZOMH010000300.1:0-5698 GCA_964580415.1 uncultured Nitrospirales bacterium | reverse complement strand
ACTGCCTGTGCGAGGCGCTGGGCATGGCGCTGCCGGGCAACGGCAGCATTGTGGCCACGGACCCGCGCCGCAAGGAACTGGTCCGAGCCGCCGCGCGCCAGGTGATTGAACTGCACAAGGCGGGACTGCGGGCGCGCGACATCATTACCCCCGAATCCATCGACAACGCATTTGCGCTGGACATGGCGATGGGGGGGTCCACCAACACCGTACTGCACACGCTGGCCATTGCCAGCGAGGCCGGCGTGGACTACCCGCTGGAGCGGCTCAACGAGGTGAGCGCCCGCGTGCCGAACATCTGCAAGGTGTCCCCGTCGTACCACTGGCACATGTCCGACGTGGACCGGGCGGGCGGCATCAGCGCCATTCTGGGCGAACTCTCGCAGTCCGCGGGCATTCTCAATCTGGACTGTCCGACGGTCACGCTCAAGACGCTGGGCGAGAACATCGCCGGCAAGCGGTCGCTGGACGCGGACATCATCAAGTCGGTGGATGCACCCTACAGCCCGACCGGCGGCCTGGCGATCCTGTTCGGCAATCTCGCCCCGCTCGGCGCGGTGGTGAAGGAGGCGGGCGTGGACAAAGAGGTGCTGCGGCACACCGGTCCGGCGGTGGTGTATGAGAGCGAAGAGGACGCCATGAAGGGCATCCTGAACGGCGACGTGAAGGCGGGCGATATTGTCGTGCTGCGCTACGAGGGGCCGAAGGGCGGCCCGGGCATGCGCGAAATGCTGGCCCCGACTTCCGCCGTCATGGGCGCGGGACTGGGCAAAAGCGTCAGCCTCATCACCGACGGCCGCTTCTCCGGCGGCACGCGCGGCGCCTGCATCGGCCATGTCAGTCCCGAGGCGGCCGAAGGCGGCCCCATCGCCGCGGTCCGCACGGGCGACACCATCGAAATCGACATTCCGGGCCGCAAGATTAACGTGAAACTGGACAATCTGGAGATCGAAGCCCGGCTGAAAGAGGTCGGTCCGCCGCCGGACCGCGGACTTACGGGCTGGCTGAAGCGCTACCAGCGGCTGGTCACCAGCGCGAACACCGGCGCGGTGCTCCAGTAAGAATTCAGGAGTCGGAATCCGGAATTCAGAAGGAAAGACAGGCACGGTATCTTTGGCATGGTAACGGATTGCCGGATGCATGGAGGTGCAGGCTTCGGGGACCTGTGTGAAGATGCCGGGCAGTGACATGGATAGAACACGGTGGCGGGTGGCGCTGAACGCCATCCGCCGCCGCATTGTTTGGCCGCCGGGTAGTCCGGGTTTTCCAGCCCCGGAGTGCCGAAACGGCAGCACCTGTACACATGTCCGGTTCTGTTTGTCCCCGGAAGCCTTGCATCGGGCGTTTTCCTTCTGGCAAGGTTTAGCTGCAACGGACAACCCTGAAAGAGAGTCATGGACAAGAAGCGCGTGTTTGTTTATCTGCTGTTCACCTTTGGAATCGGGTATGCCGCCCAGTTTGGGCTGCTGTTTACGGGAATGATCGCCTATAAAACCCCGACCGTGTTTCACACGCTGCTGCTGGCGGCGCTCATGTGGATTCCCGCGCTGGGTGCGCTGGCGGCCTCGCTCCTCTGTCCCGACCCCAAACGTCCCATGCCGAAAATATGGCCCTTGCCCGCCGGGCCCGCCCTGTGGCTGGTGGTCGCGGTGCCCCTGCTCTTCGTATTGAACTACGCGCTCTCCTCGCTTTGCGGCTTTGTTGGTCCGCAGTGGGGGTTGTCCACGCTGATGGGACAGTTTAGCCCCGCTTCCCTCGATCAGCTTCCGCCGAACGTCATGCCGATTCTTCCCGGGGTGTTGATGGCGCTCGGCATTCCCTTGAGCATTTTGCTTGGCGCGACGGTGGTTGCGGCGGCGGCGCTTGGCAGCGAGCTTGGCTGGCGCGGCTATTTGCTGCCCCGGCTGGCCGGCAAAAACCGCGTTGCCGTTCACATCTCGATGGGTCTGTTGTGGGGCCTTTGGTTTATGCCGGTGGTGGTGTGGTGGTTCCGCATCCGCAACGATTACGAGGGCATTATTCCCACGGTGATTTGCCTGCTCGGCATGGCGATTGTGCTGGGCGCGGCATTGAACGAGGTTGTGCTGCGCACGGGGCATCTCGGCCTGGCCGCGCTGGCGCTGGGGCTGTTTATCAGCCAGACAAAGCCGGAACTGGCCTTCTGGCCCTACCTGTTCCCCACGGCCGAACTGCCCTGGTCGGGCGCGTTCAGCGTGTTCGCGATTGCGCTGTGGCTGTTCGCGGCCACCTTCCCCTTCGTCCTTATCGGCAAAGCGGCGTGGGGACCCATGCTGCCTCCGCCAGCGGAGGGCAAGAACGACAAGGCAACATCAACCTGAGCTTCTGCATTTCAGAGGCCGGGGAATTTGCAAGGGAAGCATCCCGTGGTGGCATTTGTTCCAGGAAGCAAAGTGAACCGCCCCCCCCTTTTTCGTTTAAAATCACCCTTTATGACCCGAATCCAACCCGGAGAATGTCCATGTCCAGTCTGAACACGCTTGAACAGATGATCCTTGACGGAATGCTGGGGCGCCGCCCCGATTTGGAGACCTGTGCCGATGAGTTGGTCCAGGCGCACGAGGCGCTGGTGCGGTGCTATGACGGCGGCGGCACTTTGTTCACCTGCGGCAACGGCGGTTCCCATTCCGACGCGACGCATATCGTCGGCGAACTGGTGAAGAGTTTCGAGCGGCGCCGCACGCTGTCGAGCGAATACATGGCGGCGCTTGCGCCGCTGCCCTTTGGCGAGGACCTTGCGAAGCATCTGGAGGCGGGTTTGCCCGCCATCACGCTGGGCCTGAACCTTGCACTGAAGACGGCTGTGGAGAATGACTCGCCGATGCGCGACATCTCGTTCGCGCAGGAACTCAACACCATGATGCGGTCCGGCGATGTGCTGCTGGCCATTTCCACGAGCGGCAATGCGCCCAACTGCCGCATGGCGCTGACTGTGGCCAAGGCCAAGGGCGGTGCGAGCATCGCCTTTACCGGTCCCAAGGGCGGGGCCATGGCCGAGTTTGCGGACATTGTCATCAAGGCGCCGGGCGATTCGACAAAAGTCGTCCAGGAGGCCCATGCCACGCTGTGGCACACGTTGTGCTGCCTCATTGAGGCGCACTACTTTCCGGAGCCCCGCTGCTAGGGCAGGGTCTGTTTGATTTGCCGGGGCCATGCCGCGGCGCCGCGAAGTGCAACTTCGCGGACAGGTACGTTCCCAAGTGCAACTTGGGAACGAGAAGCATCGGGGCTTTTCCCGGTGGTGCCCGCCCTTGTGGCGGGCGCTACGGGAGTTTGTTGTTGCGGGTGGCGCGGGGCAATCCGCCCTTGGCGGAATTGCCTGTCAGGGTCATGCTTTCAAGAGATTGCTTTGCTTCACTCGCAATGACGGTGGTTTTCGCTGCCAAGAAAGTCACTTTTCAAGAGAAGACGAAGCACAAGGCAGGCGAGACGCCTGCGGTACGTATCGCAGGCGTCTCGCCTGCCTTGCCCCCCGGCTTTCTGCCGCGAATCGCCGCCGTGGGCGGTCTGAGGCCCGCAATGACGGTGGTTGTTGTCTGACTCAAGGAGTATGGCATGTCACGACTCATGGTGCGCCACGCCGTGGCGCTTGTGGTTGTTCTGACGGGCGCGGTCTCGGCCGCAGCCCTCGACCTGGACGGCCTCTCCGCTGTCTACCGCGCGGGGGCCGGCGCGGAACAGTCCGGCGCGGTGCTGCTTAATCCGGGCGAGTGTCCGGCGGCAGGGCTGAAGGGTGCCCAGTGTCTGGAACTGGCAACGGATACGGACCCGTACAAGCTCAACACGTACCAGTTCCGCATGACCGATTCGCGCTGGTTCAAGAAGGGGCCGCGCACGCTGGCGGTGACCTTTGTGGACGAGGGTGCGGGCATCATTCAGGCGCAGGCGCTTGCCGATGACGCTTTCAACGGCCAGTATGCCGGTCCTGTGCGCATGCGTTCCTATACGCGGCTCAACACGGGCGGTCTGCGCCGGGCCGTGTTCGAGTTCGATCTCAAAACCCCTCCTTCCCGCGACGCAAAACACGCCCATCTGACCATTGGCGGGCTGCGCCATCTGGTCGATGTGCGCATCGGTCCCGTGTTGTCCAAGGCGGGCTGGGAAGCAGTGGCCAAGACCGTTCCCGTGAAGGTGACGCCGATGGTGACGCTGTCGCGGCCCATGGAACTGACGACGACGGCGGGCATTTCGGTGCTCGACACCGGCGGCGACGATCTCGCGGCGTCGCTGGAGGCGATGGACGAGATTGCCCCGCTCGCCCGGGTGCTCGGATTCACGTCCATTGAGAGCTATGTACTCTGGCGGCGGCTGGAACCAGTGGAGGAGGGCAAGTTCGATTTCAGTTTCTATGACGCAGTCATTGAGAAGCTTAAGCAGTACGACCTGAAGTGGTTTCCGCTGCTGATCGTGGGATCAGCCTATGCCCTGCCCGACTGGTTTGCGGCCAGTCCTGAAAACGTGGGCATGGTTTGCCTGGAACACGGCCAGTCGAACGCGATTCAAAGCATCTGGAGTCCCTGGCACAAGCGGCACGTGACCCGCGTGCTGCGCGCCTTCGGCGAACATTACGACGGCAAGGGTGTCTTGGAAGCCATCCGCCTGGGGCCGAGCGGGAACTTTGGCGAGTCCCAGTATCCGGCGGGCGGCAACTGGGGACCGCGCGGCCATAAGATGCACATCCACATCGGCTGGTGGTCGGGCGATCCCTATGCCCGCGCCGATTTCCAGCAGTACCTCAAGCAGAAATACGGCACGGTGGAAGCGCTCAACGAGGCGTGGGACGGTACAACGCTGCGCTCTTTTGACGAGGCGCAAATGTCATTGCCGCAGGTGATCCAGAGCCGCCAGCAGCGGATCGACCAGACCGGCTGGTACACGGACAGCATGTCAGTGTGGTGCGACTGGTGGTCGCGCGAGGCGAAAGCGGCCCTGCCCAACACGCCGCAGTACCAGTCGGCGGGCGGCTGGGGGTTCCGCGAGGCGGGCACCGATTATTCCGCCCAGACGAAGACCATGGCCGAACTGCACGGCGGCGTGCGGCTGACAAACGAGACCGACAGCTACGAGCAGAATTTTTACGCCACCCGCATGGCCACCTCGGCGGCGCGGCTCTACGGCGCGCGCATCGGCGCCGAGCCGGCCAGTTCCCACACGGCGCGGGGCGTGACGGGGCGGCTCTTCAACCTGCTGGCCTGCAACGGGGACCATTTCTTCACCTACCAGGGCAACCTGATGGCGCATCCGCTGGCAATTGACCTGTGGCTGAACGGCCTGCCGCTGATGGACACGCGCCAGGCGCCGCTGGTCGAGGTGGCGGTTTATTACCCCGAGACGATGAACCAGTTGGAGGATGCGGCGTTCCGTCAACTGTATGCATGGGGATTCAACCCGCGCGCCCGCGAAGTGCGCCGTGTCACCGACGTCGACTTTCTGGATGAGCGGCTGATTCGCGACGGTTTTCTGGCTTACAGCTTATGGCTTAGGGCTTACGGCTCGGAGTCCCCATGTCTCGCACAACCATCGAAAAGATCATTTCCACCCACGCCGGCCGCTCGGTTTCGCCCGGCGACATGGTCGACATCACCATCGATGCCCGCGTTGCCCGCGATTTTGGCGGCGCGAACGTTGTGAAGAACCTGGTCGATAACGGCCTTGGCGTCGCCGACCCGGCCATGACGTG
>CAZOMH010000299.1:0-5739 GCA_964580415.1 uncultured Nitrospirales bacterium | reverse complement strand
GACCGCGCGCGCCCATGCCCTTGAGCGTGCGGAATCCGAAATAGGCCGAGGGCGACTGCACTGTCTGAATGCCGCCCGCCGAGAGATGGAAACCCAGCGGGCAATTGTCCGGGATGACATTGACAACACGCTGCAATCCGGCCTGCAGCGCCCCGTGTGCGGCAAAGGGATGGGTGGCCAGGAAGGGCATGTCCTTGGGAATCTCTCCGTACACGTCGGCGAAGAGCGCCGAGGCCGCCATGATGGGATAGTTCTTTTCGAGCCGCCGGTACCACTTGCCCAGCATAGGGTCCCACAGCAGCCGGTTGAAGAGGCGTGATTTTTGGCTGATGCGCGAGCCGAACGAGTACCACTTGTCCATATTGTGGATCATGCGCGCGCCGGCCGAGTCAAAACCGAGCAGGTCAAACCAGTAGGGGATGAGTCCCATGGAATGAACCGCAGAGGCGAGCGCCATGCCGATGCGGTAATGCCCGTAACCCATCCGGATGGTGCCGACAAACACCCCCTTCTCCGGGTCGATGGGGGTGCCGCCCTCGCGGGAAATAACATTGCGCACGCCGATGTAAGGACCGACCGTGGCGTTCTCCACCGCCGACAACGGGTACTTGAGGCCGGGGACATAGCCAAACTTCCGGGCGAAATGCTTGCGCAAACGCGCGCCCTTCGCCAGTTGCCGGGGGCTAATTTCGTTGCCGAAGATATATACCTTGTCTGTACTCATGGCACCATCATACCCCAACCGCTTTTGCCGGGTCACCTGCCGCCAATGGACGCGCCGCCCTTTCCACCCCAATCCGCACTTAATTTTCGGCTGGTTGCAAGGAAACCCAATAAGCACGCGCTTTGTGGCTGCGGCGTCCCCGCCGCAGATTATCAAGGAGTTATGCAGACTGCGGCGAGGACACCGCAGCCACGAAACGTATCCGCATGCGCCATCCCGTCACAGACAATTCTTACGTGCGGATTCTGGTTCACTCCTCCTCTTGACAGAAATTGTTAAACATGATACAATTTAAGTGCAAAACGTTTGATTGTCGATTCTGCGGCCCTCAAGCGAAAGGAAATGGTCATGAATATCCTGTTGATTGCCCCGGCAGCCGGAAACTGGCGCAAAATTGCCCGGAGACGGTTTTTCAACGGCAAGACCTTCCGATTTTCGATGCTTTCGCTGCTGTCGGTCGCCGCTATTTCCCCCAAGAATGCCAAGATTACCATCGTCGATGAGCAGGCCGAAGACATCCCCGAAGGCTCTTTCGACCTGGTGGGCATCACCGCCATGACCGCTGTCGCACCGCGGGCCTATGCCCTCTGCGACCAGTTCCGCTCCCGGGGCATCCCGGTGGTCATGGGCGGTTATCACGCATCGCTCAATACAGAGGAAGCGCTTGCCCATGCGGATGCGGTGGTTTCCGGCCCGGCCTACGGGGCCTGGGAAAAGGTTTGCGCGGACGTGCAGGCGGGCCGCCCCCTGGAACGCATATATACCGGCGACCCGGCCGCCACGCCCCCGGTGCATCTGCCGCGCCATCTGATCGCCAAAGAGCAGTACGTGACGGTGAGCGCCACGTTTGCCACGCTGGGCTGCACCAACCACTGCCAGTTCTGCTCCATCAACCGGTTCCACGGCGGCCAGCGCCACACCCGCCCCGTCGCCGACATGGCCAGCGAGCTGACGGGCATGCCGGACGGCTTCTTCGTGTTCGTGGACGACAATCTGACGCAGGACCGGCCGTATGCGCTGGCGCTTTTCAAAGCGCTTGAGACGGCGGGCAAGCGCTGGATCACGCAGGTGTCCATCGATATCGCGGAGGACGGAGAACTGCTGTCGGCCATGCGCGCCGCCGGATGCATGGGTGTCTTCGTGGGACTGGAGACCTTCAACGAGGAGAACCTGCACGCGCAGGACAAGGACTTCAACAAACCGGCGCACTACCGCGATGCCATCGCGAAGTTTCATGCGCACGGCCTTTATGTCGAAGCCGGCGTCATTGTTGGGTTCGACGCCGACCATCGCGGCGTGTTTCGCAACACGCTCCGCATGCTGGACTGGATCCGGATCGACGCGATCCAACTGGCGATCCTGACACCGTTGCCGGGCACCGCGCTGTATGAAGCCATGGAACCGCGCATCATCGACCGCGACTGGGAGCACTACGATTTCCGGCACGCCGTGTTTGAACCCAAGCACATGAGCGCCGCCGAACTGCAGGCGGGCGCCGACTGGATCATTCGGCGTTTCTACTCGCCCTGGCGGATACTGAAACGCATCCCCCGTTGGGCGGCCATCCCGCGCGGTCTGTTCCACTTCCCCCACATTCTTGCGCTCAACCTTGCCTATTTCGGCCGCGTCCGCCGCTTTCACATTGGCGGCCACGACCCCGCGAAGCAGGTGATTGACGCGGGTCAGCGTGCCGGGAAAAAGAACCTGCGGGCAGCGCATTCCTGAGCGGTGCGGACATTCGGGCCTTGCCGGTGCCGACAATGCACCCATACGAGTGAGGCGTGGCCCGGTCTTATTACGTCACCTCAGGTCTTGGCCAGTCAATTGCCCGTCAACTATCCGACCAAACCCAAAGGGCGCGCGCTTGCGCAGATTCGAAACCATGCATTCCTTGTAAGACCCTATCTCCCCAGGTTTTTCGACGTGGTCACATTGGTTAGCCCATTTGGCTTAAACAAATTGTAAACCCTTGTAAGAATAGGGTTTGAATCTCATTTGATTTGTTAAAACCCCCTTATTGTTTCCTTTTGTAAACGGTTTTAACCAATCGCTGAGCCGAGGGACCAGCGCGCCGCTCTGGTCACGCCCTTGCGGGCAATCAGGCCCCGATTCTTCATTGAGGTCAACAGGTTATGGATTTTGTCCTTCTTCTGTTTTTCATTGAGCACGTCGGGAAGCTTGTCCAGAAGAAATTGGTTGACTTCAGACCTTGAAGCCTGCCCAAACTTCTTGAGATATTCAATGAGCAGGCCCTCATAGTGCCTGTCGTCCAGTCCCCGATTCTTTATGTACCGGGCTTTGTCTTCCACCTTTGCAGCAACTTCTGCGGCCAGGTGATATGCGCCCCAACGTCCTTCGAGCAGCTTCTGGCGTTTCAGGTAATCATACTGTTCCCTTGTCAAATCCAGTCCGCGTTGCACCTTGTCCAGAAGAATTGCCATGTCGATATTCAGATCAGGATTTTCGATCAAAAGGCGGGTGTACCGAATATCCAGAACCTTTCCCGGAATACTCACCCGGACCTCTCCAGCGCGGCTCAGATCGTAGGCAGGCATCGGAAAACACCTTTTCTTTTGCTCCATGAACATCCGCCTAATGCCGCCGCCCTGTGTGTCAATCATGCCCAGATTGACCATTGCCTGGCAAAGACAAGGATTTCGGTAAAAACGGGGCGGAACATCCTCATGAATGATGTCTTCCACACTCCCGGCAAGAAAACTCCCGGGATTTGACAGGATCAATTCATCCGGTTTCTCCACGACCACAATGCGCCCTCGTTGACAATAGTCCTGATGTGCAATGGCGTTGTGCAACGCTTCGCGAATGCCCCAACGGTCGTACTGGTCCACTTCCGTCGGAAACAGTGTGTTGTCGGGGAGATATCTGATCCTCAGATTGCGCACCCGCTGAAAGAGCCTGTCGACGTTCACTAGCCAGGGCGTCCGGAAATGCTCGTAGTCCAGGTCCTCACCCGCAGAGCCTTTCAGGCTCCACATCATCCAGGCCTGTGCGGGCGAAAGCAAAGGCTCAGCCTCTTCCTTGCCGAGCAATATGATCGCCGCATTGGTCAAGCGCTCCCCGATCACCAACCGCGCCTTCGCCAGAAACTTGAGATCATCCCATCCATCCACCTCGTTCAAATGGCGGGGCTGCTTCTTCTTAAACTCCTGACGCGCCTTGGCCATGGCCTCGGGATCCAGATGGGCGACCGTGGCAGCTGAACAGATTTGCTCCGACCAATCGACCTCAATATTCCACAGACGCCGCTCCAGCTCCGGGTGATTGGCCAGTGGATGTTTCGCCGACCCCACCCGCACGAAAGCCTTTCCGTAAAATGCCACCGGTCGATTCGCCTCTGCCGTCACTTCGATGAGCACCACCCGTTTCCCATCGACCAACACCTCTTCAAAACGTATCGGCATCCGCGGTTCCAACCCTCGCGTCAGCCAGGGAATCAGATCTTCACTACCGCTTCCTTTTTCCCGATACGGCTGGAACCGGGTTCCCTTGACCGCATGTGTCTGGTCCTCGATGCCATAGACAAGATACCCCGACGCTTCCCCCCTGAGCCGAGCCGCGTTTGACAAGGCGCTCAAGTATTCTCCAATCAATTGCGGTTGATGGTTGTGTTCTCCTTGAACTCCACCCATTCTGTCTCGCCGGGAAGCTGGTGCAGGTTATGCAGCAGCCTCGCAAGGTATTCCGCACTATTACTTCTCATCTTCCGTCCCTCTCTGCATAACGCTGGCACTCCGCCGCCACACGACTATCGCGAAACGCATCTTCTGCGCTTCGTCTCATTCGGTGTTGTTTTCGAGCACCCGCTTTATGGCGGCCAGTGCGGCGTCGTGGATGGTACCGTTGGTTGCGAGCAGCCCCGTGTTTTCCGTCAGGCAGCGTCCGCGGGTGAAATCGAGCGGCTTGCCGTAGAGGTCGCTGACGCGTCCGCCGGCCTCTTCCAGCACGATGGTGCCCGCCGCCTGATCCCATATCTTTTCTTTATAGTCCATCCGTTTCGGAGACAGCAGGCGAATCAGCATTTCGGCGCGGCCCGCGGCGAGGGCCGCGTATTTCGCCTGGCTGTCCATGGGCACCGGTTCGGTGTTCATGCCCATCGCCCCGGCGATGGCGTCGGTCTGGTCCGTGTTTGTGTGGCCTGCCTCGAAGGAGCGCATCATGCGCGCCAGAACCGGGTTGGCGCAGGGCGATACATGCAGCCGCTGCCACGGGGCGGAGGGATCGTCCATCGGCGCGGTCCATGCGCCCGCACCGCGCAGGGCCAGGGCAATCATGCCCGCACCGGGCGCGCCGTCGGGATTGAGCCCGGGACAGGCCAGTCCGCCCAACACCGATTTGCCCTGCTCCACCAGCGCGAGCGCCACGGCATATTGCCCGCCGCGCAGGAATCCCTTGGTGCCGTCGATGGGGTCAAGGGTCCAAAAGACATCGCCCGGTTCGGCCCCGCCCACGTCGATCCATTCGCACACCGTGTCCGGCGTGGCATCCTGTTCGAGATGCGACACATGCCGCGTGACCGCCTCCAGCACCGCCGCGCTGTCGGCGGTGCGCAGTTCTGCACTGTCCTCCTCGGCCACCAGCGGGATGTCCGGGAAGGCGGCGCGCAGGCGGCGGCCCGCCATGGCCTGAATGGCGAAATCGCCGACCGTCACGGGGGACAGGTCTTCCTTGGTAAGGCCGGCCGGTTTCGTTTCGGCGCGCACGGCGCGGCCCAGCACGGCCGCGTCGCGCAGGACCGACAACAGCAGGGCGGTTCTCGGTTCGGAAAGGTCCAGCATGAACAATACTCCCTGTTCACCACAGTCTCCCTGTTTGCCAGTGTGGATGCGGGAGAATATAGCACACCGGGACATGGACGGTGGAAGATACGGGGGCGTCGCGGGGTGAAGGCCTGGCAAGGTCAAGCACGTGTGTTTCGGGCGTGTCAGAAGCATACACCCCCCGCTGCTTCGCAGCACCCCCCTCGCGGGGGGGGGCCTAAGACTTCTGTTCCCCTC
>CAZOMH010000298.1:0-5743 GCA_964580415.1 uncultured Nitrospirales bacterium | reverse complement strand
TACTCGGGCTGTGTTGTGGGGCCCTCGGTGGTCAGCAGCACGTGGTTGTCCGGGGCCGCAGTGAACCCCTTGTAGGTTTCGTCGTGTACGGTGAACGGCGCCACATCCTTCAAAACGGGGTGGTTCTTGTCGGCGGGGGTCAGGGTGTAATCCACGCCTTCCTTCCATGTGCTTTGCGCATGCTCTTTGCCCTTTTCCGTGCAGTTCTGAAGGTAGTAGCGCGTGCCGATAATGTTCCAGTATTCGGGCCAGTCGTTGAACGCGGCGATGGCATGGTGCAGCACCACCAGCCCCACACCCCGGTCGAGCAGCGCCAGGAAATTCTCCTTGCTCTTGTCCGAGATGTTCTGGCCCATGTTGTACAGAACTATCACGTCGCAGGACCAGTCTTTTGCGTCCTCGAAAATCTTGCCATCGTCGGCGACGTCAATATGGGTGCATTCCACGCCGGGCAGGGCTTTGAGCATGGTGTCGAAGGGCGCAGCGTCAAAGCCGTGACCGCCGGTGATGACCAGCGCCTTGACGGGCGCCTGGGCAAAGGCGGCCAGGGGGAGGACAAAAAGGAGCGCAGGGAGAAGGAGGTGCAGTCTGTTCATGGACAAAACTCCGATACCACACTGCCGGCCCGGGTCAGGCAGACCGTCCGGGCCGGGTTGAGCGGCGCTGCTGCGCCGGGCGTTTACTCTTCCGGGCCCTTGTTTCCCGGCCCGGGCGGGGGGCTTTCCAGTATTTCGCGCCGTGCCCGGGCACTTGCACGGCTGCGCATGCTGCTGCCGTAAACGGAACCAATACCGATTGTGGCCGCCGCCACGATGCCGATCAGTGCGCCTCCGGCGGGAATGTCCAGAAAGTGGTCCAAGGAAAAACACACGAGCATACCCAAACCCACTCCCAATATCAGTGCCCCGTTCAAATCCAGAAGGGAATACCGCACAACCATTCCTTTCCCGTGCCGGAACTGTGTTACCCCTAATACGTTGCAAATCCCGACGATGATTTATTGTCACCCGAAAACACGCCCGGATGCAAATCCAGTGTTCGCGGGTCTTGCTACCGGTGGCGCTCCGGTGCTAGCATGACCCAAAATCAGGGTGGCAATGCTGGAGCTTCACCGGTGTCCAAAACACAAGATATAGTATACCGCGTTTTCCGTGGACTGTTTAATGCCTATTTGTTTGCTGTCGTGTTGTCCATGTATGCCTACACGCACGACGCCACGGGCGACATCAAATGGCTGGCATTGAACTGGGCTGCCCTGGTGCTCGGCGGCGGTTGGCTGCTGGCAATGGGCTGGTTTCGGATTCCCTTTCGACGTCCCCGGCTTTTCCTCGAGATGATGGCGCTGTTCGTGGCGCTGTTGCTGGTTTCGGCGCTGGCATCTCCGTTCCGCTGGGAGGCGCTGGTGGAGACGGGCCGCTTTGTTTCCCTGTTCGTAATCTATTTCGTGGCGACACAGCTGTATGATTCACCCGAACAGGCCCGCAAACCGTTGCGGGCCCTGTGCATAGCCATGGGATTCGCCACGCTCTATGCGGCGGCGCAGGCGGCCGGATACGATTCGTTCCCCTGGGGGGACCGCCACAGTGACGAGTACCTGCATCTGCCCGGCCCCTTTGGCAACCCCAACTATGCCGCACACGTGCTGGTACTGGTCATTATCGCGGCCCTGTATCTGCTTCGCACCGGCTGGCTGTGGGCGCTGCCGCTCCTGGTGGGGTACGCCTCATGGCTTGTTTACACCGGACAGCGCGGTGGATTGCTGGCCCTGGCCGGCGCGGCGGGCGTGCTTGTGCTCGCGATCATCGTCAAACGGCTGATGCCCAGACGGCCGGGGGCGGCCGCCGCAGTCTCGCTGGCGCTGGCGGCATTGATCGCCGCCGCGGGTGCGGTGGGGCTGATGACCGCGCTCAAAGTGCGCACGGGCAGCGCCTTTCCGCTTGACACCTCCATTTTGATGCGCTACCAGTCTTTCGTTGGCGCGTCGCGCATGGCGATGGAAAAACCGTTGCTCGGATGCGGGCCGGGCATGTACAAGGTGGTTAATCCCCGTTTCTGGACCCCCTACGAGCAGGAGTATTTTGCCCGCGATTTGCGCATGAATTATCACGTGCACAACGACCCGCTGGAATTGGCCGCCGAGGCCGGGTTGCCCGCGGCGGGTGTTTATCTGGCCCTGATGCTGCTCGGGGCGGGCATGGCGCTGGTCATGGCATTCAGCGCGGAGGACCGTGACCGGCGCCGGCTTGGCTGGATGCTGGCGGCGCTCTTTGCGGCATTCTTGGTAGACGGCATGTTCGGATTCAACCTGCGGCTGCCCGCGTCGGCCTCCGTGCTGTTTCTGGCGTTCGGGCTGCTCGACGGACTGGTCTCGTCATCGGCCAGGGCGGAGGCACCGGATTCCGCCGTCCTGCCTGCGCTCTGGCGCTGGGCTGCCGTGGTGGTCGTGGCGGCGTTTGCGTTTCTCGGCACCTGCGAGTTCGCCGGCGCATACTACCTGCACCAGGCCGTTGGCGCGCAAAGCACCGGAAAAATGAACGTGGCCCGTTTTGCCCTCTATTCGGGGAGTGTCATCGCCCCGTGGAACGCCGATTTTCCCTGGCGGACCGGCCAGTTCCTGATGAAAGAGGGCAAGATGGACGAGGCTTGCGCCGCGTTCGGGGAATCGCTCCGGCTCAACCCCGACCAGGTTATGGTCCATGTCACGCTGGCCGAGGCAAAATTGTTTCTCGCCCAGAACGCCCCCAAGGACACCCCGGAAAACACGGTCAAGGCGGTCACCTTGTACAACGAGTCCGTGCAGGAGGCCCGCGCCGCGCTGGCGCTCTGTCCCAATCTGGCCGCGGCCGACGATATTCTGGGACGCGCCGCCTCGCTTTGCGCCACCACCTTGGCGGCGCAGGAGCGCGAGGATGTTCGGGCGCGCGCCAGGGAATATTGGGAAACGGCCCGCGACCATCTGCGCCGTGCGGTTGCAAACAACCAGGTGCAAAAGAACAGCGCCGGGCTCTACCGAAATCTGGGCCGGGTTTGCCTGGCTTTGGACGATGTTGAAGGCACCGAGGACGCCCTTGCCCGTGCCGCCCAGGCCGATTTGGGCGACAAGGACACATGGCCCCTGTTTCTGGAATTTGCCCGCGACCACAAGCGCTATGAACGGTTGCGCGCGCTGCTTACCGAGCAGATCGACTGGCTGCGGCGGCGGGCAGAACCGGACCGGAAGGCCCTTGCCACGGCCCATCTGTTTCTCGCGAATGTGCTGGAAAACGGCTACCGCGACCTGGACGGGGCTGAAAATGCCTACCGCACCGCGGTGCAGGACGCTCCGCGCCTGCCGGAAGTGTGGACCAATTATGCCCGGTTCTCCTTTGAACACGGCCGGGTGAAGTCTTTCGAGGATTCCATACAGCAGTCGTGCCGCGCACTGGAAAAGCACCCCCCGGAAAAGCCGCTTCCCAGAGTGGCTTCGGTCGATTTGGTGCTGCGCCGCGGACCCGAGGCGCTGGAAAACGCCACGCTGGTTCTCGCCTCCGCCGTGCGCGGGGCCGATGCGGCGGGGGCGATGCCGCTTGCCCAGGCTTTCGGCTGGTCGGCCGTGATCCTCTTTGAAGTGCTTCAGCAGCGCCCCCTGACCGAGCCGGGGGCCTGTCCGTCGGCGTTCAACCTCGCCATTGTCTTTTCCAACATCGGCGATTATGAACGCGCCGAACGGCTCTTTGACACGGCAAGGGGATGCCTTCCCGAGGATTTGCGTGCCGCCCTTACCGTGCAGTGGGCCGACATGCGCGTGCGGCAGAACCGGGTCAACGAGGCGCTTGCCATGCTTTCCGAGGCCGCGGCCAGGGCTCCGGAGGACTTTGACGTCAGGTGGGCCATTGCCCGGGCGCTTGTGAAGGCCGGCCGTATCACCGAGGCGCGCGACGCCTACAACGAAGTGAAGGCCATGCCCGCGCTGGATGACAAGGGCCGCGCGCTGGTCGACGAGGAACTGAAACGCCTGGACAAGACGCCGGGGCAGGCCGCGCCGGCGGGCGGATGAAACATTAGTCCGCGGGGGGCGTAAAGAGAATGCCCGCGGCCTCGAGATGCTTGAGGAGGTCAGGCTTGTCCGCCGCTTTCTGATAGGCCTCCTCCTCCTCGACAACCTTCGTTTTCACCAGCCGCGTCAATTCCTGGTTGAGCAGGGTCATGCCGTCCTTGCGGCCGGTCTGCATGATGCTCATGATCTGCGAATTCTTTGCCTCGCGAATCAGCATCGACACCGCCTGGTTGACGATCAACACTTCCAGCGCCGCCACCCGGCCGCCGCCGTTTTTCTTGAGCAGGTTTTGCGCCACCACGCCTTTCAGCGTCGAGGCGAGCATGGTGCGTATCTGCTGCTGCTGTTCGGCGGGGAACTGGTCAATCAGCCGGTCAATCGTCGATATTGCCGTGGTCGTGTGCAGCGTGCCGAACACCAGGTGCCCGGTCTCGGCCGTTTCAAGGGCGATGTGGGTTGTTTCCAGGTCGCGCATTTCGCCGACCAGCACGATGTCGGGGTCTTCGCGGAGCGCCGCGCGCAGCGCCGTCTTGAAACTCGCGGTGTGCGTATGCACCTCGCGCTGGTTGACCAGGCAGCGCTGGTTCTGGTGCACAAACTCCACCGGGTCCTCGATCGTGATGATGTGGTCGTCCCGGTTCTTGTTGATGTAATCGACCATCGCGGCCAGCGTCGTCGATTTGCCGCTGCCCGTCGGCCCGGTCACCAGCACCAGCCCTTTGTTGAGTGTGCAGAACTTTTTGACCGCCTCGGGCAGTTGCAGTTGTTCGAATGTGAGCACTTTTGACGGTATCAGGCGGAACACCCCGCAGATGCCCTTCTGATCCCGGTACACGTTTACGCGGAACCGGCCGTAGCCCGAAAGCTCGTAGGCATAGTCGGTGTCATTGGTCTGGTTGTACTCCTCTTCGTTGCGCTTGGGCATGATTTCGTACAGCATCGTCTTTGCCCGCTGCCCGCCGATGTCGTCGTCGCGGAGCCGCACGATTGCCCCGTCCTTTCGGAACATGGGTTTGCAGCCCGTGCAGAAATGCAGGTCCGAAGCCCCGTGCTCCACCATCATCATCAGGTACTTGTCTATCTCGGCCATCGTGCAACCTCCAATGATGTCCGCCGCCCGGAACGGTTCGGCGTTTCCCCGATTCTACAGCATGCCGCGCCAAATGCAAAGGGTCCTTTCGTGCCTGATCACGGAAGTGCAACGCCAATTTGACTCGGATGCCGTTCTTTCGCTACTATTACGCCGCCTTCGCCGGAGTGGTGGAATGGCAGACACGCATGGTTCAGGTCCATGTGCTCGCAAGGGCGTGGAGGTTCAAGTCCTCTCTCCGGCACCACTAGACAAGAATGCGGGCCGCCGATTGAAGAATCGGCGGCCCGTTTCGTGTTTTTAAGGTCTTTTTGCCGGACATTTGCGAAGGCCCGTGCAATGGGAAAAGTTCCGGTGCCAGGGTGGGCTGCATGCCGGACGGCGGTGAGGGCAAATCCGGGGAACCAGAGATTTCCGCCTTTTCTTCTGACTTCTGACTCCTGCTCTGAAGATTCCTTGATCGCGGACATTCTTGGTCCCCCCTGTCCTGGAGGGGGGTGGCCCGAAGGGCCGGGGGGGTGTTGTCCCGCGCACAGACTTGGAATATTACGTGCTCCGAGAATTGGGGCTGCGTGGGGGGGGCATACACCCCCCGCCCCGCCTGCGGCGGGGCGGCC
>CAZOMH010000297.1:0-5748 GCA_964580415.1 uncultured Nitrospirales bacterium | reverse complement strand
GCGCAGATAGCACTGGTCCAGCCGCATGTCGATCACATAGCGGGCGCCAAGCCAGCGCACAAACAGCATTTTCCAGCCCAGTTCAACGAGGGGGAAATGCAATCCCGCCTCGCTCAGGGTGCCGACCACCTTTCCAAACAGGGTGTACACGTGGGCGTTCCCCTCCTGGACGGTCTCATACACCCCGAACAGCCGGAGCAGTCCCAGTCCCATGGAGGAGCCAACAACGCATCCAAAAAAGGAGCCCGCGGCAAACGTTAGAAAAGTCATTCGCCCACCTCCAAAACGGCCTGCCTGGCCTTTGCCACCACACCCAACCGCACGCTGCGCACATAGGCATCCAGAACGTCGGGCCCGGCCTTTTCCAGCTCCTGAAGCTGCGACGCCAGGGCGAGCATCGGCTGCACCTCGGCCTGCGCGTTAAGCGTTTGAATCTCCACGGCTCGTTTCGACTGCACAATCTGCTGGTCGGCGCTTGCCTGTGCCAGGCTGATCTGCGACGACACCTCGTTGTGCGCGGTGTTGATGGCTGCGAGCGCCGATTCCACCTCGGTGGGCGGGTCAATTCCGGTGATGAGCGACGCATCCAGCACCATCCCGTAGCGCGCCGCGGAACACTGGCACTCGCGGAACATGTGGTCGTTCAGGTCGCTCACATTCTTGCGCAAATCGTTAATCGAAACATTGATTACAATACTTCCCTTCTCTTCCGCGCCGCTCCCCGCCGCCACCGGCTTCTTCGGCGCTTCATAGTCGGAAATGCGCTCGCGAAGCACGGAGACGAAGTAACCCATGACATGCACAAAGGGCTGCTTTACGCCGAACAGGTATGCGTAAATATTCCGCTCGGACACGCCGTAGCGAATCTGCCCGGTCAGCCCCGTGTTCAACTGGTCCTTGGTGACCGCCTCCAGCACCGTGCCCTGGCGGTTTGCGTCGGGGTTCTCCGGGTCGTAGGCCATGTTGGCCGTCTGCACGGCCACATCGACCTTGTGGACCTTTTCCCAGGGCCAGGCAAAATAGGGGCCGCCCGGCGGAATCACCACAAGCTGGGGAAAGCGGTAGCGCTCCTTCTCCTCGTCCGTGAGGGATGCGCTGATGGGATCATCCAGCGTGGTCCTGTTCCCAAGCCGCATGGCGCGGCCAAAGCTGGTCTTCACCGCACGCTCGTTGGGCGCGACCGTGTAAAGCCCCGCCACCAGGTAGAACAGGAGAAACCACGCCACAGCGCCGACAATCAATCCGGCCAGTGCAGCCATACCGTTCGTGCCTCCCTTGGTGTCTGTTCAAAGCGAAAAACGCCATATGCACCCTGTCACAGTAACAGAGCTGGCAACGCCATTTCCACGGCACAAGCATTACTCGAAGCGCACCCCCGCCTTTGGACCCAGTTCAAACAGGTACTGGCGCGGGGCGTCATAGTCCTTTACGGCGGCAAGGTGCTCCATCATGAGCGGCACATCGTTCGGCAACGCCGCCAGCCCCTTGAGCCAGGCGGTGTAGTCCATTTTCCCCTGACCCGGCCCCACCTCGCGGAAATGGACGTTCATCTCGATGTCCCACACCAGGTCCTTCGCGTGACAACTCACAATGTGCGGGCCGAGTTTGCTGAAGCACTCGTTTAGCAGGTCGGCGTTTCGGTAGAAGCGCCCGGGGCAGTTCACCGCGTTGCAGGGGTCCAGATGGACGCCAAAGCCGTCCCGGTCAATGGCCTTGATCAGCGCGAGATAGGCGTCCGGACCGTCCGGAACGGCCCAGCCCATCATCTCGTAGCTGAACTTGGCGCGCCCGGGTTTCACCGCGTCAATAATCGCGCGGGCATTCTCCACTGCCGCGTCAAAATACTGCCCGGACAGGTTGTCCGGGTGCGGACCAAACCAGGTTTCTTTGTTGTACGAACCGGCAATGTCAACGCAGCAGCGCGCACCGATCTCGTCTGCCAGCGCCAGACCGTCGATGACGGTCTTCAGGTTCTCTTTGCGTTTGGCCTCGTCCGTGTCCAGCAGGTTGCACCAGCGCCCCACCTCGGCAATCACGACGTCATGCCTGGCAAAGGCCTCCGACACCGCGCGAATACGGTCCTTGTCGGCCAACTTCACATCGGGACAGTACGCGGCCCGGTAACCCAGTCTGCGGTGGGCCAGCGCCATCGCCTCCGGATCATCGCTGCCGGCATCAACCGGAGCGCCCAGGCGAATTGCGTGCCCGCCCGCGGTCTTGGCGTCCTCCGCACGCGCATGCCAAACCATGCCTGCGGCCATAACGCCCGCAACGGCGCCTCCCACAAATGCGCGCCGGCTCAACGCCTGCTTCTTCATGGTTGTTCCTGCTCCTTTTCCGGTTCTTTCGGATGGTTCTCCCCGGGTGCGGGAAGCGTCTTTCCCACCCCGGTCTTTGCCCTCGCCACGGGCCTCAGAATGGCAAACCGCTCCTCCAGCCACAGGTCTGCTGGAACGCCCGACAAAATCCACCCGCTGGCCGCCGCAACCAGCGTCACAACAAGGGAACCGGTCAGGCGGTAGGCCAGCACCGAAAGCGGGAAACACAGCAGTATTCCGCCCAGCGCCATCGCGGGCCAGTAAAACCACCGGTGTTTCAGGGCAAGACGCACCCCACAGGACGGACAATCCATGCGTCCCCAGGGAGCCCGGAAATACCGGGTCCAGGTCAGCGGAAAAACGGTCTGGCATTCCGGGCATTTCATGGCGGTCTCCCTGCTATTTCGCGTTCTTCAGCGCCTCGTGCATCCTGTTGAGCAGCGCCATCGCCTCATGATGAACAACCGGGGCAACGCCCGGTCCGCCGGAATTTTCCTCGCCATACTGGCCGTCCGGCGTGTATGCGTGGGGCGGGACGGCGTCAAACTGGCTTCTGGGAATGATATAACCGACCTCGTCGTTGGCCAGGCCGAAGACCATGCGCATGCGGCCGTTCATGACTTCCTTGCGCAGCGGCGGCACCTCCACCGGCGCCAGGGGATAAAAATCGGCCCCCTGCGGATTCTCAACACCGCCGTCGGCAATCTCCGGGTAGAGTTCGCCCGGCACGGTCAAAATCTCCAGGTCACCCACGCGCACCACGTCCACCTCGGAGCGGGCGTCAAACGGCCAGAAGACACCGGGATGGATCAAACCGAGCGCGATGGCGTATTTGAACAGTCCGGACATGGGAAAATAGACGGTCTTTGCCGCCACGGAAACGCGCGGATTCTCGTCTTTCCAGACATCGGCACCGCGCAGCGCGTTCACCGTCTTGATGGCAAGGTTCTGTCCCAGCGCCTCGGCCTTCTCAAAGGAATCCTCCTTGAATTTGCGCACACCGTCGCGGTGCGGCACCGTGATGTCCAGCTCCGTCGCCAGTCCGCCCACCATGCCCTGGAAATAGAGGCACATCCCGCCCAGCCCCTTCACGCCGCCCGGATCAGGCACACCCTGCTCCACGCCGTCGCGCCAGTAACCGCAAAAGTCCGACGTGATAAAGGGGTTGTTCCCGCCGAGCGTTTCCGGATGGTTGCTCCAGTTCACCAGCGTGGCGATGGTCTCGTCCGTGCCGGGTTTCACAAACCGCACACAGTTCAGTTTTTTGTCGATGACGACGGGCTTGCGCGTGTCGGTGACAAATCCCTCCGGATTCAGTTCATAGGTGGTGCCGAACATCTCCACCGGTTCCAGTTTTTGAACCGCCTCCTCCACCGCCTCCTTGCAGGCATTCTTTATCCGCTCCATGTTGGCGTAATCATAACTCCATGGACTCGGCACCAGTCCGCTCCAGTTGCCCATCGTGTCGGGAGTCTCATGATTGTGCAGACTGGACACGATCACGTGATCCACCTTGAGTGCCGGGTTGATCCGCTGACGGATGTCAATCACCTTTTCATGAAACACGCCTATGGCGTCCAGCGTCACCATGGCCACCGTCACGCCGTTGTTGCGGAACGCAATCGCCCGCGCCCAAAGTGGGTCATGCACCCCCTTTGCGGGACGGTCGTTTCCGAAACCCGCCATCCACACCGGGTCGAACTTGCGGTTGCCGTTGCGATCCACATAGGTGTCGGGACCTTTCGCGGCATCGATATGGCTCAGCAATCCCGTCGCGGGCCGGTACTTGTTGTCGTTGTCCGCATCGTTGAATGTGTCGTACAGGTTCAGGTTCGGTGTAATGTCCCGCTTCGCCACGCCCACCTCCAGCACGCCCGGCGCGCCGGAACCGGTCTTGACAAAATCAAGCCGGTAGGAACGGTACGGCCCCCGCATCCGCCACACGACAAACCCGGCCAGAAACAGGAGCAAAAGAAGAAACACAATCCCCAGTGTCGAGATGATTTTGTGCCGGCAAAAAAAGGATCCGTCAGAGAACATTGCAGACTCCCTCATGTGTGTTGTCCGATACGGTTCAATACTGACCGGGAATTATCATAGCAGAGGGGAAGGGCCGCATGCCGATTTCTGGCGACAGCCAATCGGCAGCAGGAAGAGCCGCCGTGGGAGTCATGGGAAGAATGGCAATCATGGGAATTATGGGATTGGAGAAGAAGCCTGCCAAAACCCAAAAAGACGACCATGCCTTTCCACTCCCATAACCCCCGTTATTCACACATCTCCCAGTTCTTCCCATTCCACATCGCGTCCCGCCCGTGGTATACAATGCAATCCGGACCAAAACAATGAACCTGGGGAGCCCCCGTGGCGTATAGTCCAGTGGAACATAGCGACGAGGAGCTTATGCAGCGCGCAGCACTCGGCGAGGAGGATGCTTTCGCCTCGCTTGTGCGGCGCTATGAATCGCCGCTCTACGGATATCTGCGGCGGATGCTGGGCAACGGCACCGACGCCGAGGACGCATTTCAGGACGCATTTCTGCGGGTGTACCAGCACCGGGCCCGCTACCGCCCCGGGGCACCCTTCCGCCCGTGGCTGTACCAGATAGCAACCAACCTGTGCCGGGACCGGCTGCGCCGCCGACGCAGACACCTGCAGGTGTCGCTGGACGCGCCCGCCGGAACGGACGGGGAAGGCCCCGCGCTGTTGGACCAGGCGGCAGACGGCCGCGCCGACCCGGCGCAGGCCGCACGCAAAGCCGAAGCAACCGCCCGCCTGCATGCGGCGCTGGCAGAGTTGCCGGAAAAGCAAAAGTCAGTGTTCCTGATGGCGCGGTATGAAAACATGCCCTACGAAGACATTGCGCGCAGCCTTCAGGTGCCGGTGGGCACGGTGAAGTCGCGCATGAACAAGGCCGTGCATTTCCTGATGCAGGCCGTGCGGGATATCTGGCCATGACAGACCCAACCAAAAAATGCGAAGCGGTTCAGCCGCTACTGCGCGAGCATGCGCTGGGACTCCTGTCCGAACACGAGGCCCGACGGGTCGAGAGCCACGTCGCGGGCTGCGACGCCTGCCGCGCCGCACTCGAGACGGAACGGGCCGCGCTGGCCCTGCTCGACAGCCTGCCTGACGCGCCCGCTCCGGCCGGGTTGGCCGACCGCACGCTGCGGCGCGTCCGCGAGACCCAAATTGAAAAACGGCCTGACTCCTTCTTCACTTTCCGCTTCAGCCTGCTGAGACTCGTGGCCTATGCCTGCGTACTGGGCACCGTGGTCGCCATATTCCTGCCCGCGCTCGGACGGGCCCGCGAGGCGGCACGCCGCTCCTCCTGCCAGAACAACCTCAAGCAGCTGGGGGTGGTGTTCAAGATGTACGCCAATGAATTCGGAGGTCATTACCCGCCAGCCGTTTCGGTGGACGGTGTATG
>CAZOMH010000296.1:0-5771 GCA_964580415.1 uncultured Nitrospirales bacterium | reverse complement strand
GGCCTGCGATGACGATCCCGGCATCGGCGAATTTCCTCTTCACATCGGCCCGTTCCTGCTTGGACAGGTTGGGCTCGACCTTGTGCGCGTGCGTGGTGCGCAGCTCGACGCACGCCAGACCGGACTGTTTGCACAGGTCGATTAACTCATCGACAGACATTTTCGCACCCATCTGGTAGGTGACCATGCCGAGCCTCATGCCTGCACCCTGGGCCGGTGCCGCCGCCGCATAGGCCGCAACCGCCGTGGACGGTAATGCGCAGGCAAGTCCCGCGCCAACGCCTGCCGTCAGCGTGGCCGCCATGAATCCGCGTCGTGTTATATGTTTCATGCCTTGTTCCTTCTGAAAGGGTTGTGAAGATGCCAGTGAGTTTTGTACCCCTTTGGGCCGGGGAAAGGCAAATCACGGGCAGCGAGCCCGCCATCCGTAGCGTGCTCGAAGCGCAGCGGAGCGCACCGAACACACTACGGCTAGATTGTAATGCGCGGAAGAGGACAAGCATTTTCAATGTCTGTTCGCTTGAAAAGCTGAGTCGTCTGCGCATAATGTGTGTGGCGTACAATGCGCTCAGACCGAGAACCTTAATATGGTTTTCTCAAAATGGTGAATACAGCAGAAGAGTTGACCGGGCTCATCAAATCAGCATTTGCTGAATTGGGTGGCCCCTTACTTACATACGCCATGTTTCGGAAGTATTCGGATGTGCCTATGAGCCAAGTGTTCCGTCACTTCGATTCTTGGACAGAGGCGTGTAAGTCTGCGGGCATCCGCTCGGGCGAGGCGTCACCAAGCAACATCACTCCCAATTACAGCAAAGGTCAAATGCACGCGCTTCAAGAAGTGAAGAAGGTGGCCAACAGCCTCGGAGTGTCAACGATTTCCAAGAGCCAATTTGACAGCTATAATCCCGAAGTGAGAGCTTGTACAGTAGTGCGACTTTGGGGTGGCTGGCTCAATGCTCTAGAGGCAGCGGGCCTTGATTCTCACCCAAACTATCATGAAGAGATATCTCTTGATGTTCTCGCGCAAGAGTTCCTAAGAATTCTCTCTGAATTGGGGCACATTCCGACAGTTAATCAATTAGCTCGAAGGTCGGATTATTGCAAGAATACGTTTACGCGAAAATTTGGCAGTTACACTGACTTTAAAATAGCCGCTATCCAGCGTCTTCAAGAACAGGCAAGTATTTCGGCGCAAATGGGCCACCTTCTTGGGGAGCACTTGGCGATTATCGCTCCAAGCAATCCAGCACAGGACTTGCACGTTGTCCCGCCTCACCATACGGGAAGCCACCTGGGTTTCAGAGGGCATGCATGTGTACCCACCTATGAAATGGAAGTCGTGTCTATATTTGGGTCTGTAGCTGATGACCTTGGATTTGAAATAGTGGCGCAGCGCGCAGCGTTTCCTGACTGCGAGGCGCGACGCTTAACAGACAGACGCAGAAAACGATATGCAAAGTGCCTGATAGAATTTGAGTTTCGAAGCAGCGATTACAAGAAACATAAACATCCCATGAACGGATGTGATCTAATCGTCTGTTGGAAACACGATTGGGTTAATTGTCCCATTGAGGTGCTGGAGCTTAGTGCCAAAATCAAAACTCTTTCTGGTTGGAAATAGGCGGCGTGTTCCAGCATGTGGCGCAGATAAATGGTGTCGTTATGCCGCGTCATAGATGGTTTGTGCCTCGCGAAGCACCTCGTCGCGGAAGTGGGGATTAAGCGATTTCGTCAGCGACATGTCCACGGTCCGTCCAAGCAGATCGGAAAGCTCCGCCTCTACCATTCCCAGGCGGATTAGACCCACCCGCTCTCCCGGAAGGAAATCCACGAGCACATCAACATCGCTTTCCGGACGGAAGTCATTCCGCAGGATGGAACCAAAGAGCGCCAAGCGCTGAATATGGTGCCGCTCGCAGAAATCGGCCAGCGCGTCGCCCGCTATCGTTTCAATCATGGGATTCATCGTCGTTCACCCAAAACCTGCGGAGGAGGACACAATCAGACTCTTTCCACAATTATCCATGCTTATGCCGTTTCTCCGCAAGTATTTATGGGGGTGGTCATTCCAGCGCGCGGTCGAGGGGGTGGACGGTGTGGGTGGGGAGTTGCCGTCCCTGTTCGATGATGGCAATGAGTTCGCCCAGATATTCGGAGTCCTCGTCCTGTGACCAGGTGAAGTCGTAGACGAGATCGACATCGGTGGTGTCGGCGAGGCGGTGCGCTTCGAGCATGAAGGGTGCCGATTCGAGCGTGGCCGTGATGCCGCCGCGCGTGACCACAAGCAGGTTCTTGCGCGGCTCGGCCAGGATGATGTCGCCGGTGGTGGTGTGCGGGCCGGGGGCGCGCGACTGGAACAGGGGCGCGTGGCCGTAGGCCACAACGGCGAGGGCGGACGGGGCAATGCGGCCGCGCAGAGCGGCCCAGGTTTCGGCGTCGCATTCGAGCGATGCCGCCACAGTGTCCGCGCCAAGTTCCAGAATCTGCGCGTGGCAGAGACTGTTCAGGCAGCCGATGCCCGGCAGGGACAAGATGGTGGCCCTGCGCATGCCCGCAGTGCGGAGCAGGTGGAAATGGCCCGGGTTGGAAACGGCAACGGCGCGCACGCCCTTTTCCTGGGCGCGCTTGAGCATTCGAAGCGCAGCTTCACGCTCCTCCGGCGTGTAATAGAAGGTGGGCACGACAACGCCCGTATCCCCGGATTTTAACAGTGCTTCAAACGCGGGATTCTCAACATCTTTCAGCGGCACCAGCCAGAGATTTTTGCGCCCCGCATCACAGTGGGCGGTTTCAAGAATCTCTGCGGCCTGACCGGCGGACGCGGCGATGATCCAGCGGCGGGGCGGTGAAGGAACGTGGCAGGGGCGTCCCGCCCCTGGTTCCGGATCAGGGGCGGGACGCCCCTGCCACGCCACTGGGGCACAGGCCTCAACAACCGCGTCGCGCTGCCCGTCCAGGGCGCGCTCCACGCGTTTCAAAATGGTGTCGCGAAATGCGGCCAGTTCCACCGCCGTCACGGCCAGCGGCCCCTGCGGTATTTCTTTCGCGTTCAGGACCAGCCGCACAGTGCTCTGGTCCGTCGTTTTGGACAG
This sequence comes from uncultured Nitrospirales bacterium, assembly GCA_964580415.1. Lineage (GTDB taxonomy): Bacteria > Hydrogenedentota > Hydrogenedentia > Hydrogenedentales > CAITNO01 > CAITNO01. The sequence continues at coordinate 2,676 of CAZOMH010000296.1, read as the reverse complement.
GATATCCAAAGCCTGTTGCGGTGACACCTCATCGCGCCGGGTGAAAGGATGGCGCACGCGGACGGTTTCCGTGCCGACTTGAACTTCCGCAACCATACCGCCTCCGGCCTCTTTGACCTTTGCGGCGAAGGCGGCGCGTGACGGTTCGGTCATGGCGGCGAGCGCCTTCTCAATCCGTTTCGTGTCCCCCTTGCGAATGGCGTCGGTGTCGGCCGCCTTGATCACTGCCGCGCCCTGGGGCACGGAAAAGGCCACGGGGATCTCCACCCGTTTGCCCGGAGCGGAGCGCTTGATGCTGCGTCCGTCCTTGCGGATGTCCCGCACGATGAATGCCTTGGGCGGCTTGCCGGCCTCCACCTGGATGCGAATGCGGTCACCCACCTTGATCATGGCCAGCGGCGTGATGGCAAACCAGTCCTTGCCCGCGGCTTCGACGGTGCCCATCGGGCGTCCCGACTGGGCGTCCCGTCCGCCCACAATACCCTCGGGTCTGGGGGCGAGGAAATAGCCGGTGGACGCTTCGCGGGCAACGGCGGTGTCGAGCAGTTCGCGGGCCTCGTCGATGACCTCGCGGGTGATTTTCGGCCACGCGTCAATCAGCAACCGGTAGGCGCGCACGGTCTGTGCGATGGTTTCAGCGGGTTTGAGCCGACCTTCGATTTTGAAGGAGCGGATGCCCGCCGCGATAAGCCGTTCGAGGATGGGCGCGGCGGCCAGGTCGCGCATTGAGTAAGCGGCGGAAGGGTCTTCGGCGGCCTGTTCAAAGAGGCGGCGGCAGGGTTGCAGGCAGCGGCCCCGGTTGGCGCTCTTGCCATGGATGCGGCTGCTGAAGAGGCACTGTCCCGAAATGGAGTAGCAGAGTGCGCCGTGGACGAAGGTTTCCAGTTCAATGTCCGACGCGGCGCGGATGGCGCGGATATCGTCAAGGGTCAATTCCCGGGCAAGGATGACCCGTTCGAAGCCCATGCGCCGGGCCTGGGCCGCGCCGTCCGGCGTGTGAATGGTCATCTGGGTCGAGGCGTGCAGGGGGATTTCGGGACAGAGTGTGCGCGCCATGCGGTAGGCGCCCAAATCCTGAATGATCAGCGCATCCGGGCCAATGCGCCGCAACTCATCCAGCAGTTGGGCCAGGTCCGGCAGTTCGGATTCCTTGATGAGTGTGTTGACAGTGATATAGAGCTTTCTGCCGAGACCATGGGCGTAGGCGGTCATCCGCGACAGTTCGTCGAGGGTGAAATTGGGCGCGCGCAACCGCGCGTTGAACCGGTGCGCGCCGACGTACACCGCGTCGGCTCCGGCGTCGATGGCGGCGGCAAAGGTTTCCATGCGCCCGGCGGGCGCAAGCAGTTCCGGTTTGCGTGCGGAGGGCTTGTTTGGTGTGTTGAGCATCCGACAAGGGTATATCAATCCGGACGTTTTCGCCAAACACTACTTGGACTGCGGTGGCAGGGCGCGGCAACGACGTCCCAGTCCAAATCGGTGTGCGCGGTATGGGGCGGGGTCTGCTATGATGGTTTCATCAACATAGGAGACCGGGCGATGAATCGTACACTTGGGATTTTGGTCGTGACGTGTTTGTTGGCGGTTGCCGCCCGTGCCGGGGTTGCGGTTCCGCCGCCGCCCGGAACGCCGGTGGAAATGGTGTGGCCCGGCGGCACGCCGGGCAAACTGGGTGACGCCGATGCGGACAAGCCGACCTTGGCCATTTTTCCCGCGCCGAAAGACGCGGCGAACGGCGCGGCCGTCATCGTGTGTCCCGGCGGCGGTTATGGCGGCCATGCGATGGACTATGAAGGCTACGAAGTGGCCCAGTGGCTGAACAAGCATGGCGTCGCGGGGTTTGTGCTTCGGTATCGTGTTTCGCCGTACCGCCATCCGGCCCCGCTGTCGGATGCGCAGCAGGCCGTGCGCATCGTGCGTTCCCGCGCGGCGGAGTGGGGGATAGACCCGGCGCGCATCGGCATGCTCGGCTTTTCTGCGGGCGGCCATCTGGTGTCCACCGCGGGCACGCACTATGTGGAAGGCGACCCGAACGCCACCGACCCGTTCATGAAGGTGGGAACCCGGCCCGACTTCCTCATCCTCGTCTATCCCGTCATCACGCTCAAAGAGCCCTATGGCCATCAGGGTTCCTGCAAGAATCTGCTGGGCGAGAATCCTGACCCGGCATTGGTCCAGTCGCTCTGCAACGACGAGCAGGTCAATGAGAAGACGCCGCCGACTTTCCTTGTGGCCAGTTGGGCCGACACCGGCGTGCCGTCGGAAAACAGCATCCAGTTCTACCTGGCATTGCATAAAGCCGGCGTTCCCGCCGAGATGCATGTCTATGAGAAAGGGCCGCACGGTTTCGGCATGGGCCGGGGCGACAAGGTGCTGGAAACCTGGACCGGCCATTGCATTGACTGGATGACGGGGCGGGGTCTGATGGGCGCCGCCGGGAAATAATACTGGGAGCGCCAGCGTCTCGCCGGCTTCCGGAGACGCTCGGAGAGCGTTTGAATTTGCAGGGTGCCAGTGCCCGAGTTACATGGCCCAGGGGAAGCGAACATGGCTAAGAAGAACGAGACGCAATCGGGCGGTGCCAAGCCTGCCAGCAGCATCCTCATCTATAAGCCTGAGGATGGCAGGACCCGCATCGATGTTCGGCTGGAGGATGAGACCGTCTGGCTAACCCAG
>CAZOMH010000295.1:0-5779 GCA_964580415.1 uncultured Nitrospirales bacterium | reverse complement strand
CAAGGAACTCGTGGCAGGGCTTATTCACGAACTGTCGACGCGCGCAAACGGCAAGCTCGTGACGGTAAACTGCGCCGCCATACCCCGCGAACTGTTTGAAAGCGAGTTTTTCGGACATGAAAAGGGGGCTTTCACGGGGGCGGTCGGGCGCAAGACCGGCCTGCTCGAACAAAGCGACAAGGGCACCCTCTTTCTGGATGAGATCGGCGATCTCAGCATGGAGCACCAGGCGCGCATACTGCGTGCCGTGGAAACGGGCCGTTTCCGGCGCGTGGGCGGACAAGAGGAAATTGGCGCCGACTTCCGCGTGGTAACCGCAACCAACAAGGAACTCCTGGAAGAGATCAAGGCGGGCCGCTTCCGCGAGGACCTCTACCACCGCCTCCGGGCGGTCGAAATAAGGATCGCCCCGCTCAGCCAGCGGCGCTGCGACATCCCCGAACTGGCGCGGTATTTCCTCCGCCTCGCCGCAGACAAGACAGGCGCCCCCGTGCGGCGCCTGAGTCCGCCCGCGCTGGAATACCTGGTGGACATGCCCTGGACCGGCAACGTGCGCGAACTCAAAAACGTGATGGAGGTGGCGCACACCATTTGCCGGGGGGATGTCATCGAGGTTGCCGACCTGCGCGCCTTCACCTCCGCCCATGACCGGGGCGACATCCCCGCCCCCCTGTGCGACATCGAACGCCAGCACATAGCGCTGACGCTCGAATACACCAACGGAAGCATCGTCGAGTCCGCCCGGCTGCTCGGCATCGGCAGAAGCACCCTCTACAACAAACTGTCGGATTACGGCATGAAAAGCTGACCCGTTCTGCCCCCCCGCCCCTCCTCTCCGGGATCAAAAAACAGCGCCCGCCACAAGGGCGGGCGCCGCCGGGAATCCCGGATAATCAGTTCGCCGCGGCCCGGCGCTTTTCCTCGCGGCGGCGCGCTTCCGCATCAATAATGGCCTTTCGCGGCCGCACGCTCTTGGGCGTAATCTCCAGCAGCTCGTCGGGCGCGATCCATTCGAGGGCCGTTTCAAGCGTGAGCCTGCGGGGAACATTGAGCCCCTCCGCGTTGTCTTTGCCCGACGCCCGGTGGTTCGTCAGCGGCTTGCGCTTGGTCGGGTTGCACGACAGATCGCTGGGCCGCGCGTGTTCGCCGATAATCATGCCCGGATATACCGGATCGGGGGGGCCGACAAACAACTGGCCCCGCAATTGCAGGTTTTCCAGGCTGTACGAGGCGCAGGGTCCGATGTCCGTGCTGATCATCGAACCGCGGCTGCGGGAGATAATCTCGCCGGCCCAGGGACCGTACGCAATGAACCGCGAGGACATGATGCCCAGGCCGCGCGTGTCGTTGAGAAACTCGTTGCGGTATCCGATAAGCCCCCGCGTGGGGATGCGGAACTCGAGGCGCAGCATGCCGCGGCCCTCGTTGTGCATGTGTGTCAGTTCGCCCTTGCGCTGCGACACTTTTTCGATGACCGTACCCTGGTGTTCGATGGGCACGTCAATGGCCAGTTCTTCCATCGGTTCCAGCAGGTGCCCCTGCTCGTCCAGCTTGGTGATGACTTCCGGCGGCGACACGCACAGCTCCATGCCTTCGCGCCGCATTTCCTCGATGAGAATGGCAAGGTGCAGTTCGCCGCGTCCGGAAACTTTCACGCCGTCCTGGCGCTCGACATCCTCGACCCGCAGCGCCACGTTGGTGCGCAGTTCGCGGTCCAGGCGCGCGCGAATCTGGCGAATCGTGACCGCATTCCCCTCGCGCCCCGCAAACGGGCCCGTGTTCACCAGAAACAGCATCGACACGGTCGGCTCTTCGATTTCCAGCGGCGGCAGCCCGGCGTTTTCCAGTTCGGGCGCGCAAATCGTGTCGCCGATGTCGAGTTGTTTGGGCCCGGCAATGGTCACAATCTCGCCCGCGCCCGCCTCCTCCGCAATCAGGGAATCCGTCCCCTGCGTGAGCCAGACGTAGTTGGCCTTCTCCAGCGACACGCCGGTCTGCTCAAACTCGTCGTCCTCGACGCCCTGCGTCGCAAAACCGCGCGCGTTCTTCCACCGTGTCGTGACACGGCTGATTTCCTGGCCCTTGCGGATCGTGCCCTGAATAATCCGGCCCGTGGCCGTGCGGCCGATATGGTCGTTCCAGCCGATGGTGCTCACCTGCATGAGGAAAGGCGCGTCGGGATCGCCGTGGGGACAGGGCACCCGCTCGACGAGGGTTTCAAAAAGCGCGTCGATGCCCTCGTGCTTGTCCTTTTCCAAATCGCGGACGATCCAGCCGTGCAGCCCCGAACCGTAGAGGGTTGCAAAGTCGCACTGGTCGTCGTTGGCGCCAAGTTCCACGAACAGGTCAAAGGTCTTGTGAAGCGCGCCCACCGGATCGGCCTGGGGACGGTCCACCTTGTTCACGATCACAATCGGGCGCAGCCCGAGGCGCAGCGAACGCATCAGCACGTAGCGCGTCTGCGGCATGGGACCCTCGTTGGCGTCCACCAGCAGCAGCACCGAATCTACCATCGACAGAATGCGCTCCACCTCGCCCGAGAAATCAGCGTGGCCCGGCGTGTCAATGATGTTAATCAGGTAGTCTTTCCATTCCACCGAACAGTGCTTGGCGCGGATGGTGATGCCACGCTCGCGTTCCAGCTCGTTGTTGTCCATCACGCGCTCCGCCACCCGCTCGTTGTCGCGGAACATGCGGGTTGCGCGAAAGATGCTGTCGATCAGCGTCGTCTTGCCGTGGTCGATATGCGCGATAATCGCCACGTTACGGATTCGGTCTATGGGTATCATGGAAAACCTGCTTTGGTGAGATTGGGGCGAACGCCCCAATCGGCGGATAGTTTCTGAAGAAATGTAGTATAACAATAATAGGGCACGTAAAGCAATGTCCCATGGACGCTTGCGCCAGTGTGGGGCCCGCAAGATCGGGTCGCGCCCTGCCACAAGGGCAACAATTGCGGAGCAGCGCAATATGCCCCGTTTTCGCCGGATTCACACGCCCGGCACCGCATCACCCATCACTGCGGCGGACGAAATCAGGTGATGCGGGGGCGCGGGAACTGTCGTGCAGGAAACACGTTAGCCCACTGACGCGAAGGGTTTTCTCCTTTCTCCTTTCTCCTTTCTCCTTTCTCCTTTCTCTTTCTCTTTCTCTTTCTCTTTCTCTTGCTCTTGCTCTTGCTCCCGCTCTTAATCCTGTTCGAAATTAGTGAGAACTGTGAAAGTTACACAAGGCTCTTTCCAGAAAGGGTTTCGTTAATATAGCTGTTTCTATAATCCAAAACTGGAGCAAGAGCAGGAGCAAGAAAGAAAACCACACAGCCAGCGCCAATCGACTAAACAGCAACTTGCGCAGTATAGTGTGGCATAATGTGGGACAGTCGTATCCGGCTGCCACCCCCTGCTGTTGGCTCCATACCGGCAACAGGAGGATGCCTTTTCGAATTTCTTGGGGCCGCAAGACGCAACCGATGGAGGGTCCGCAGTGAGGCTGTATTGTCGCTTGTTTATATTGGGTGCCGCGTTGTGCTGCGTCCCCGCCCGGGCACAGGACGCCCCCCGTGTCCGCGTGCATGAGACGGTGGTGTTCGACGGGCATAAAGGCTGGACCCATGACGGCGTGACATACCGCTTGGCCTGCGGGGCAAACATTGCGCAGATGCCGAACGGCGATGTGCTGTGCTGGTGGCTGTCGGGCAGTGACAATGAACCATCGACGGACAACAATGTGCTGGCATCGCGGTCGACCGACAAGGGCAAGACCTGGAGCGAGCCGTACATCCTGCTGGCGGCGGACAAGGAGGCCGGGGCGCTGACGCTCATGCATGTCACGCCGTCGGGCAGGGTCATCGCCTTCGGGGCGGGCTGGCCGTCGGAGCTGCAGTACACGGTGTGGCACTACTTCCGCATGGAATCGACGGACAACGGGTTTACCTGGAGCCCGCGGGAACCGGTCCGTTTTCGCGCAAACGATAACATCATGATTGAGCACCCCATTCGGCTGGCGAACGGCGAATACCTGTGCCCCACCTCCTTCTTCGAGAAGCGGCCCAAACCGCTGCTGGCGGGCATCCCAGAATTGGCCAGGACCGCGTCGGAGGCGGAAGCGCTGGCGTTGCCGCCCCATCCGGACCCGGCGTTCAAGCCGGACAAGTTCGCCACGCACTTGCACGGATGTTCGGCGTTGATCACGTCGGACCCGGACCTGCGCAATCTCACCGAGTATCAGGGTGTCCGCAACCGTCCGCTGGGCCTGCTGGAGAGCACGGCGGTGCAGTTGAAGGACGGGCGCATCGCCATGCTAATGCGCGCCGAGTACGGCGGATTCCTCTGGCGCGCCGACAGCAGGGACAACGGCCGCACCTGGACCGACGCATGGCAGACGGACATTCCCAACCCGACTTCACTGGCCGCGCTCATCCGCCTGCCCGACGACCGCATCGCGCTCATCCACAACGCCAGGGGCGGCGTGGTGGGCGAACGCGCCGTGCGCGACCCGCTTTCCATCTGGCTGAGCAGCGACGAAATGGAAAGCTGGTGCGTAAAAGAAGACGTGATTACAGGCGGCCAGCTTGCCTATCCCTGCCCGCTCATCATCGACGGCCGGCTCGTGTTCTCCTACGACCGCAACCGCCGTGAGGCGCGGTTTGTGGACATCGGTCTGCCGGCGGCAGGTCAGGGAAAATAGCCTGTCCTGCCTTGCTAAAGTTTGTCGGTGAACGGCGGGACATGACCCGCACTGTTGGCATGCACGGCGAGGAAGATGAATGGAACCACGGCAAACAGAAAGAACGCCAAGTTGATATAGCCCGGCACGAGACCGGCCATGGCAAAACCGTGGGCATCGGCGGACATGCGCCCCCGCCGTATCTTGTTCAGTGCAAGATGCCCCAGGATAACTGCCGGAACCGAAAAGAACGGGCCGCAAGACACAAAGGACAGAACGCCCAGCACCATACCGGCTACTGCCTGTCCGTTGCCCTCGTCGAATTGCCTTTCAGGGGGCGGGATGGACGGCTGGAACTCCGGGGACGTTTCGCTCATGACGATGTTTCTCTCCTTGCGCGGCTCATGACAAGCATTTCCGCGGTGTTTGCCAGACTCCGTCCATTCCGTTTACGGCCCTGACGAAGACGCCTCGCCCCGGCGACAACAACCACCGCCATGGCAATGAAGGCAGGCGTTCCGGCGAGGGGCAGGGGATGGTCGCCGATAATGTGCGGCGACATGACGGCGGTTATCCAGGTCTGCATGCCGCCACCCGCAGTGCGCACGCTTTCGTATTCTTCCTGATTGCTGTAGCCGTCCCGGTCGGCGTCGCCCGCAGCGGAAAGAACCTGCCCGTTCGTTGTCTGATAGTCTCCGGCCAGGCCAAAATCGGCGGCAAGACGGCCCTGTATGTCCGCGCTGACCGAGAGCAGCCCTGCAAGCACGTGGATAAAGGGTGCCGTTTGCGCGCGCACCGCGCCGCTTTCCAGATAAAGCAGGGAAAGGTTGGCAAAATAGGCGCTCTCAACGGCCTCGTGGTTCTTCTCGTCCTGCCGGCAGAGGTATTTGGAAAGCAGCGCCAGCGTCCACCGCTCGGGCACGGTGCCACCGGGCAGCACCGGCACGTTGGGGTCCAGGGAGCCAAATTGGTCGGCGAAGGCCGTCCACTCATCCGCGAACAGCGCTTCGTAACAGGAACAGTCGGCGCACGGTGTTTCCACGGCGCCCCCCTTGCGCCGCGCCAATTGATCTTCATAGAGCGAGTGCGGGAAAAGATAGCGCCCCCGGTTTCG
>CAZOMH010000294.1:0-5784 GCA_964580415.1 uncultured Nitrospirales bacterium | reverse complement strand
GTCAGCGCCGCCGGAAGCGGCAGTGTCGGCGGCGGCGGTGACTTTGCATCGGGCACCCTGGTGGCCCTGTCCGCCACGCCGGATGCGAATCATCATTTTGTGAACTGGACGGACGGCGCCACGGCGGTGTCGACCGATCCCGCCTACAGCTTCACGCTGACCGCGGATGTCACGCTGGTCGGCAATTTTGCCATTGACACGCGCACGCTGACCTATTCGGCGGGCACGGGCGGCACGATCTCCGGAACGTCGCCGCAGACGGTGGACTACGGTTCGGACGGCGCCACGGTGACGGCGGTTCCGAACACCAACTACCACTTCGTGGACTGGAGCGACGGCGTGCTTACGGCGGCGCGCACGGAGCTTGGCGTGACGGCGAATCTCAGCGTGACGGCGAATTTCGCGCCGAACGACACTGATCCGCCCGTGATTACAGGCTGCGCCTCGCCGCAGACGGGCGTGTGCCCCGCGACCATTCCGGACTTCCGGGCCGAGGTGCGGGCGCTTTCCAGCGACAATGTGACGCTGCAGGCGAACCTGGTCGTCACACAGCTTCCCGCAGCGGGCGCACAGGCGGCCCTCGGCGAAAACACGGTGACGATTACGGTGAAGGACGAGGTCGGCCTGACGGCCACCTGCAACACGACGTTTACCACGTCGGATACGACACCGCCGGTGGTGACCATAACCGGCGGCACCACGCTGGGCGCGGAGCGCGGCGTGGCGGTTGTCCTTCCTGCGGCGTCCGCCTCGGATGATTGCGCCGGTGCCCTTTCTGTGTCCGTGACCGACCTCGGCGGCCTGGTTGCGGCCAACCCCGCGGTGGGCGTGTTCAACGTGGTATACACCAGCGCCGCCGACGGCGCGGGCCTGACCGGCACCGAAACACTCGTTGTGACGGTGACGGACACCATCGCGCCGGCGGTGCCGGTCTTTACCGGCATCAGCCCCGACACCGGCACGGCCGGTGACAACATCACCAAGAACACGGCGCTGTCCCTTGGCGGCACGCTTGAAGACGGCGCGCTGCTCAATGTGCAGGTGGGAACAGGCGCGGGCCTGTCCGACATCCGGGACCTCGCGGATGTTGCGACCTTTGCGGGCGGCACCTTCAGCGTGTCCCTGACCGGTCTTGCGCAGGGAACGTACTATGCGCGCTTCCAGGCCAAGGACGCCTCGGGCAATCTCAGCGCATGGTCGTCGCCGGATGCGGTGATCGTTGTGGACACGACGGCGCCGACGGCTTCCGCCGCGAATCAGGCCGCCACTGCCAATGCGAACTGCGACGCGGTGCCGCTGCCCGACTTTGCGGCCACGGCGGTCACGTCCGACAATCTGCCCGGCCTGGTGACGGTCACGCAGACGGAACCGGCCACCACGACGCTGGTGGGGAGCGGGTCCTTTACAGTACACCTGACCGCGACCGATATCGCGGGCAACACGACCCCGTTCACGGCCCTGTTCAATGTTGAGGACAAGACCAATCCCGTCGCAGTGGCGCAGGACATCACGGTGAATCTGTCGGCCGGAGGGCAAGTGGTTGCCTCGCAGGTCAACAACGGCAGCAGCGACAGTTGCGACCCGGCGCCCAGCCTGACCCTTCAGGGCGGTTCCGTGCAGGTCAACTGCGCCCATGTCGGCGCCAACCCGGTGACCCTTGTTGTGACCGACGCATCGGGCAACTCGAGCACCGCAACGGCGACCGTGACGGTTGTCGACAATGTGGTGCCGGTGATTACCGGTGTTCATGACATCGGTCTGGTTACCGTGCCGGGCTTCTTCACCGAGTCGGACGCCCTTGCAGGCGTGACTGCGGATGATTGCGGCGCGCCGGTTTCCGTGACGGTGACGGCTTCTCCGACCGGGTTTGGCGTCAACGGCATCGACAAGAATGTCGAGGCCGTTTACACGCTGACCTACACGGCGAGCGACGGGGCCACCCCGGCCAACACCGCAACCGAAACGGCCACACTGACGGTTACGACGAATCCGGTGCCGGTGATTACGCTCAACGGTTCCGCGACGGTGACGATTGAGTGCGGCGCCGTCTACAGCGATTTGGGCGCAACGGTGACCGACGACTCGAGCCCGGCGCCGGCGCTCGTGACGGACAATCAGGTCAACACGTCGGTGCCGGCGACCTACACGGTCACCTACTCCACGACGGACCTGCTCAGCCCCTTCACGCATGTTTCGGCGGTGCGGACCGTTATCGTGCAGGACACGACGCCTCCGGTGATCACCCTGCTCGGCAACGCCACCGTCGGGCACCAGCGTCATGCGCTGTGGACCGATCCGGGATGCACGGCTGTTGACAGTTGCGCAGGCACGCTGACGGTTGCCATGCCCGCCGCTCCGGACGTCAACACCGTCGGCACCTACACGCTGACCTACAGCGCGAGCGACGGCGTCAACGACCCCGTGACCGTTGACCGGACCGTCATTGTGGGCGATCTGGTGAACTTCACCACCCAGCCGTCCAACCATGACTTCTATCCGGACAGCCCGGCATACGAGTTCACGGCGGTGTTCGAAAACGGCGTGGCGCCGATTACTACTTACCAGTGGTTCGCGCAGCAGGGCGCCCTGGTGCTTCCGCTTGGCACGGCAGCGGCGGTTCCCGCGGGCAACACGCTCACCCTGACGGTTGCGGCGAATGCCGTTCCTGCGGGAACCTATGATCTGTACGCGGTTGTCAATGACACCACCGGCGCCAATCCGTCGGCCCACGCGACGGTTCGCTTCGGTTCGCATCTGGCGGTGGTCACCGATCTGGCCGACGTGAGCGTTGCGCCGGGCGCGGCCTACAACTGGGTGATCGGCGTCAGCGGCGGTATCGGAACGGTGGGGTACCAGTGGTTCAAGGGCTCGACCCCGCTGCTGGACGGTGATGGAATCACCGGCACCGGAACGAACACGCTGCACTTCACCGCGTTCGAGGCCTCAATGGCGGGCGAGTACCATGTCGAGGTTTCCGATGACGGCGAGACCCTTACGGTCGGACCGGCGACGGTAACGCTCGGATCAGCCCTGCCGTTGGCCGGCGGGCTGGGGCTTGTGGCCCTGGCCGCGATGACGGCTCTTGGCGGCGCGGCCTCTATTCGGCGTCGCAGCAGGTAGTCTTCCCTTGGCGCGCCCCAGCGCAGGGCGCGGCCGATAAACTGGGCCGCCGATCCTCGAAAGAGGGTCGGCGGCCCAAACTGTTTTGTGGGGACGGCGGGGGAAAGTCCAGAGTCCCTGTTCCCGCCGGAATCGGGGAGGACACTTTCTTGGGCAAGTGCCGCCATGCTGCCGCTCTTGGCCCCGGAGGGAACCCGTGGTAGACAGGGAAGAATATCCCCGTCCCCAACGGGGGGCGGTCCTTCGAAAAGCGCCAACCCCGTCGGGATCAAGAATTCTGAAGTTCAGCGGGTCGGGTTTTCTTTTGCCGGCAGGGTCACGGTTACCGGACTGTTGAGCACGGTGGCGTTGGGCACGAGATGGCGTTTGCCGTCGGATTCCAAAGTGGTGTGGCGCAGGTCGGTGCCGGTGACTCGTCCCTCGAAGTTGGCCACGGCGATATAGTCGCCGGGAACAAAGGGGCGGTGGAGCAGGATCATGACGCCCGCCACGGCGTTGGACAGGGCGTCCCGGAGCGCGAAACCAAGGGCGAATCCGGTAAGGCCCAGTCCGGCGACGAGGGCGGTCACGTTGAATCCCGCCGTGCCCAGGGCACAGACGATGCCGAAACCCAGGATGCCCGCATAGGCGGCACGGTCGAGCAACTGCCAGAGGTCGCGGCGCGACTCGTCGCGGATGACCAGCCGCGCAAAGGCGTTGCGCGACAGGTGCCCCGCAACAATAAAGCCGGTCATGATGACGACGGCCCGAAATGTCAGGGAAAACAAGGTTGGCATAATGCCCATCTCCTGTTGAATCCGGGTGGAGCTGCGGATGTCAGAATACAGGATTCGGGGTTCGGGGGCAAGAGACAGAACATGCCCGAAAAACCGGCTGCCGCAAAACCCGGACACCCGCATTTGCGGGTTTGACGCCGGGGAAGGGGTGGTCGCGAATGACGAAAAGACGGTCGGGCATCGAACGGGCCACACAGCCGGCCCGGGAACGGTCACCGAACCAGCAGCACGGGACAGGGCGCATGGTGAAGGGTTTGGACGGTGACGCTGCCCGCGATGAGTTCGCGCAGTTTTGTGTGGCCGAAGGCACCCATGACAATCAGGGTCGCGCCGCAATCGGCGGCGCAGGCCGCGATTTGCCCGCCGGGTTTTCCGGTGCGTGTTTTGTATTCCACGGCGATATTGTGGGATTGGACGTAGCCGCGGGCCTCGTCGAGCAGCGGTTGGGGCGTGTCGGAAACGACCAGGAGATGCAGGGGCATTTGCCATTCGGCGGCCACTTCGACGGCCGTTCGGAGCGCATTGCGCGCGTGGGGCGAACCGTCGTAGGCCGCGAGGCATCCGCCGCCGCCTGGTCCGTCGGCCGCGGTGACAAGCACGGGCACCGTGGCATGGCGGGCCACGCTTTCGGTGGTGGAGCCGGCAAACTCTTCCATGCGTTCGCCGTGGCGGGTTGTGCGGCCCATAACGATCAGGTCGGCCAATTCGGCGCGCTCGACAATCTCGAGCGGCACCACGCCCGTGGCCACCGATGTTTCGCAGGTCACGCCGGCGGTGCCGCATTCGGACTGGAGCGTTTCAAGCGCGGCGCGGCCGCGTTCCTCAAGCACGGCCGCGATGCCGTCCGGGTAGTTGAGAAAGGGCGGTGTGCCGGTGCCGGTGGCAATGTCGCGGACGAAGGGGTTTTCCAGGAGGCGCACATCGATCACGCTCAGACCGATGATATGCGCCTTGTAACGTGCGGCCAGCGCGGCCGCATACCGCACGCCCCGCGCGGCGGCTTCGCCGCCGTTGACGGGCACCAGGATGCGCTTGATCATGCTTCGTCCCTCCGGTGCCGCGGCGGAATTCTTTGTCCCCGCGGCAGGATCGGACACTACACTTTTGCGCCTTTTGAGGCGAGTTCGCCGAAGGCCTTGAGAATCAACAGGCCGTCGGCCTGGCTCTTTTCCGGGTGGAACTGCACGGCGAAAAGATTGCCGCGGCCGACCATGGCCGCGAACCGCGTTCCATATTCGCAGCGCGCGAGGATGACGGACTCGTCCTTGGGCCGGGCGTAGTAGCTGTGTACGAAATAGGTGTGGGGTTCGGCGCCCGCTTCGCGCAGCAGCGGATTGTCGCGGCCGGGCGCGGGGATGAGTTTGTTCCAACCCATGTGGGGCACCTTCAGGCCGGTTTCCCGGGCGTCCTTGAATCGCACCACTTTGCCGGGGATCAGGCCGAGACCGGGGCTGTCGGGGCTTTCCTCGCTGCCGTCAAAAAGCAACTGGAGCCCGACGCAAATGCCCAGGAAGGGACGTCCGCTCAGGGCGGCCGCCTTTACCGGTTCCACCAGGCCCCGGTCGGCCAGACCGGCGTAGCAGTCGCCAAAGGAGCCCACGCCCGGCAGCACAACGCCGCCGGCTTTTTCCAGTTTGCGGGGATCGTCGGATATCTCCGCCTCGAATCCCATCCGGGCGAAACCCTTCTGCACACTGCGCAGGTTGCCCAGTCCGTAATCGACTATAACTATCATGTCTCCAGCATTCCCTTGGTTGACGGCACTGACTTTACCCGCGGGTCAAGGGTTACGGCCTGGCGCAGCGCGCGGCCCAGCGCCTTGAACAGCGCCTCGATGCAGTGGTGCAGATTCCTGCCGCGGCGCAGGTCCGCGTGAATGGTTGTGCGG
>CAZOMH010000293.1:0-5808 GCA_964580415.1 uncultured Nitrospirales bacterium | reverse complement strand
GGCTCGAAAGCCAGGCCAAACTGCTGCGCGTGCTGCAGGATGGTGTCATCGAGCGCGTGGGCGCAAGCAAGACGCGCCAGGTGGACGTGCGCGCCATCGTCGCCACCAACCGCAACCTGAAGAAGCGCGTCGAGAACGGCGAATTCCGGGCGGACCTGTATTACCGGCTCGAGGTGCTGTCCATCGAACTCCCCCCCCTGCGCGAACGCATGACCGATCTGCCGCTGCTGGTGGCCCATTTCAGCGAGAAACTGGGCAAAAAACTGGGGATTATCCCGCCCGTGGTCGGCCCTGACGCACTCGACGCGTTCCGCCGTTACCGCTGGCCGGGTAACGTCCGCGAGTTGGAACACACGCTGGAACAGGCCTTTATCCTCGCCCGGGGCAACCGGCTGCTGGTGGAAGACCTGCCCGCGAAACTGCGCACCCCCGAACCGCAAACCGGCGACTTCGTTTTGCCGCCCGGCGGGATCATCCTGGAGGATTTGGAGCAGGAACTTATCCGCCAGGCGCTGGAACGTTCCGGCGGACGCCTCAAAGAGGCGGCCGAACTGCTCGGCCTGACCTACAAGACCCTGCAATACCGGCTCAAGAAGCACGAAATTGACCGGAACGACCCCTTGGGCGAGGGGTAGGAAGATTGGGCGGCCTGCAGGATGGCAAGGGGCACCCGAAAATGTTATCTCCATAAGTGCCTGTATTGCAGGACCTTAAAATCCCCCTTCGAAGATAAGGGGGACGGGAATCGGGTTTAGGAGAGCCTATCAATCCAGGGGGCTGAAGTACCCCGTCTTCCTATCCATGGTTCTGATCGTGTCTGCTTTGTTATCCTGATTCGCGTTCAAGCTGATACTAATGATTGTGGTCCTGTGTTTGAATATGAATGTCGTGCAGAGTCATTAATCTCATTTTGAAAGCAACTTAGAATTAGTCGGCTTCAGCCGACTCCTCTTTGCCCCCGGCTGAAGCCGGGGGGGATGATGAGGCCGCCCTTCCTGGTTTTCCAGCGCGCTTCAGTGTGCCTTTTCAGGTTTCAGCCCTTGTACCCGCCTGCACATGGCTAAAGCCTCCTGAAAGCGCGCTAAAGCGTGCTGTTCTTATACTTTCCACCCTCTTGCCCCCCGGCTGAAGCCGGGGGCAAAGAGGAGCCCGCTGAAGCGGGCTGATAGGATACCTCGCCGACCTCTGTCCTCGCTGTCTTCGAATTAGGGCTTGGGGGCTCCTCCTTTTTCCCCCCCAGATGCCTCGCTGACTTCTGTCCTCCCTGTCTTCAAAGGGGGTGCCGCGCTGCAAGCGTGGCGGGGGATGCGGACCACTGCGCCACAAGACAACCGCCCAAAGACACGAAAACGCCGCCGCGAACCCTGACCGGGTACACGACGGCGATAATCGCGCAAAGTGCGACGCCGCTCAGCCCTGGCGGGCCTTGAAGCGCGGATTCGTCTTGCAAATCACATACACCCGCCCTTTGCGGCGGACGACTTTGCAGTCAGGATGCCGCGTCTTGGCGGTCTTCAACGAAGACAGTACTTTCATGGTGCTAACTCCCAACGGTTCTTGGATTAAGAGCGCGAATTATAGCTTTTGACCGCGTGAGGTGTCAAACTTTTCCTTCCGCCCGTTGGGCTGCCCCGCAATTCGTTCAAAGAGGCACGCCATTCCCGGCCTTCACAGGTGGGGGGGGGAAGGGCCGTGGATACGCACACCCACGCGCTTAATATGGGCGCGCAATGCGGGGGACTTGATGGCGGACCATGCCTTGACATCAAAGCGGTAGGGCAGCGGCAGTTCATCGAGTTCGCCTGCGATTGACTCGGCGCAAAGCGGATCGTCAATGCCTTCAATCGCCAAATCTATATCCGAGGCGGGGCCTGCGGTGCCTTTGGCCCGCGACCCGAACAAAATGGCGCCCGACACTTCCCCATGGCGGGAAAGCACCTCCCGGATGAGGTTCCATTCATGTTCGTCCAAACCCGTTCGGGTCATGAGTCCTGCATTCGCGTGATCAGCCATTCGTGCAGTTCCTCCAAAGCGGGATAATAGCGGTCCCGAATGGCTAGCACGGAATTGTCAAAAGTTTCAACATCGTAGGTGTGGGAAAGCAAATTGCGGTTGACCAGCATGTCAATCCAGACCTGCCCGTCTTTCAGGATGCGTGCCGCGAAGGCTTCTTTGATGACATTGCGCGGTGTGGCCGGGACAAGGACCTGTCCCCCGTGTTCCATGTAGTCTTTGAGCGTCTTCCACGCCAGTTCCACGGCAAACTCGAAGCGCTGGATGGCCCCTTCCTTCTCCAAGGCTGACAGGGTCTCCACGCCGCGTTCCATCGGCTCCCGCAGGAGCATGACCGCCCGGTCAAAATTCTGAAAGCGCTGTTTCCACCGCACATCGGGTGTCATATTCAATCTCCCGCCGGAAAATGTGGACCGACTGCTCAAACCGCAACACGAGTGCGCTGTTCCAACCGGTACCTGCCACCATCATACCGCAAAAGGACACTTTCGTCATACGGGCTTCACCCGCGCCATGGGGCACAGTCGCACCGGGTCGGGGGGGCGGGGGTGGCGGCGCACGGGCCGGTTACCGGCGTCCAAGGGCTTGCAGTCGATATTGACGAAGAAGAAGTTGCGCCATTTCCCGCGGCGGCGGCGATATAGTTGGCGCACGAAGCGCACGCAGTCACCGTTTGGTGGCGTTGTCCGACTGTTCCTACCGTCCGGTAGTGTTCCTTTCGCCCGCACGCCCGGGCCTTTCCGCCGAACACGCGGGAAAGCGCCGATATGGCTGGTTTTTTCTGCTAAATCTGTTATAAACTAGCGGCACTGTTCTTGGGATGGCCGGTCATGGAGAATTCGGCACGGTCCTTGCTCTACAAGGGTGCCGGGCGTGTGTCCTTTGTGTTTCGGTTGCCGTCCCGGCAGACTGTGTGCAAACCGATCCGGTGTTCCGGCACTGCCGGAAGGGTCGGCGTTCAAAATGTGTATCGTAAACGCGAGGTCAACCAGAAGGAGGTATGTGCATGTTGATTTATGATTTCATCCACGCGCTGTTTGTCGGAGTGTTCGGCTATTTCTCCGACCTGCTGGTCGGCGTGATCGGTGGCGCGCTAGACAGTCTGTTTGGCATCGAAAGCTAACCCGCAACCCGGTAAATGCAACGCGCCGCAGGCGCATTAACGAAACCAGAAGGAGCAAGCCATGCTAAGCGATCTGTTGGGTGTCTTTGTTAAGGTTCTGTTGGACTTTTTCACCAAGCTTGTCATCACACCCGCTTTCAATTTTCTTGACGCGGCATTTTTCGGGAGCTCGGACCCGCTCACCTAATGGCAGCGAAAACGATGCGCCGTCCCGCGGTCACCGGTGACCGCGGGACGGCGTTTCCTGTTTTCCTACAGATTATTGGCGGGCCCCAGAAGCCGCCGTTTCAGGGTGATTCGGTAGACGTCCGCACCGCAGGCGGCGTAAAGGTCGCCGGCATGTTCGGTCGTGAACGCCCCGATGGCGGACGGCAATTCCACCACCACCGTGGATGTGCCGGTCACGGGATCCAGCTGGATCACCTGTTTGTCCGACCCATAATAGACATAAGCGTCGCCGGTGGCGCCGGACGCCGAACTGGTTATCCGCGGCGGGGGCGTTTCAAACGGGGGCATCATCTTCATCGTTTCAATGTTGAACACACGCACCGCGCCGTCCACGGCAAAAACGACCCGCTGGGAAATATTGCTGCACGCGAACCGATCCACGGTGGTCGCCCCCTCAAAGGGCTGGTTCAGCAGGGGTTGGCGCGAGTCAATGCCCATAACGCCGAACTGGGGCGCTTCACCGGTCTTCACGGGAAGGCCGTTCGCCTCAAGCGACGTTCCGAGGTAGATATACGTGTCATCCAGAACCAGCCCCGAAACGGTCTGTTTCCCAAACGGATTCTCCACCAGTTCGGTCGCGCCCGAAGACGAATCGGTAACGGCCAGGGCGCCGCCGTAGACACCGTACTTGGCCATCCACCCGGAATACAGCCTGTTGCCCGGCCCAAGGCGCACGCCCGCCACCGGCCGGATATAGCCGCGGCCGGCGAGAGACGCAATAACCGATGGATTCTTGCCGTCGTATTGGAACCAGGGCGCGTTGGGGTCAAGCCGGAAGATATCCCCGTTGGAATAGGATACGCCGTAGCCAATCTCGCCGATAAAGGCCATGCCATACACCTGGCCGTCGCTGTCGACAACCACATCCGTGTTGCTTCCAACGCCCGAATCCCGGCTTACCATGAACACGGTCTGCCCGTAGGGAGGTCCGCCCCATATATTGTGAAATCCGTCGGGCGCGAGAAACAAAGGCGGCCGGTTGGGCGGTGTCGCCTTAAGCGCCTTGCGCTGCAGCCTCGTATCGCCCGGCTCGATATAGAAATACAGGTTGCCCCGCACGCCGTACACGCCGCCGTCGTGCGAAGCGCCCATGAGCCGTCCGCCGCGCAAATCGAAGTCGTACACGGGCGCCAGCTCCGTCTTGTCCTTGTCCAGCCGCCACAGGGCGTTGCCCTGCCGCAGGAAGAGGGTGTCCACCCGGGTCACCTCCCCGGCCACCTCCCATGCGCCCTTGTCCGCGGGAGGCGCGGGAAACGGAAGCGGCGCGACCGGTTCAAGCGCGGCATTCAACACCTTGTCCCCGGACAGGAAGTAGTTGTTCCACACGACACCCGTCGTGATGCCCGCCATGGATGCGGGCGGCTCGGAGAACTGCTTCGTCGCGGGATCATAGATGCGCACGCCCGGCTGCTGCATGCCGAAGGAACACAGGATGCGGCCGTCCGGCAGCGGCGACACCAGCCGCAGGTACATGTTGGGGGGCAGCGGCGCGCCGCAGTCCTCAATGGTTATCGCGGGCGGATCGGCCGCCAGCCCGGCCGGGTCAAAGGCGCCCAGCTTCCCGCCGGGATAGGTGCCGAAATAGAAACGCCCGTCCTTGCCGGGCGCAAAATTCCAGATGTATGATTCGCCGGGAAACTGGGCCGAGGCCACATACGCCCATTTTTCCATGTCGAACACCATAATCTTGCCGTCGCGATGGGTGCCCACCGCCAGCAGGTTCGGGTTCGGCAATTGCGTCAACGCCCATGCGCCGGCACCGGAAGGGGCCGCGGCACCGACGGTCTTTTGCTCCTTCCGGTCGATGAACACAAGGCTCATCGGCTGGTTCTCGCTTGATGACGTGACGGCAAAGAGTTCTTTGTCGCTCAGGGGGTTGTACACCGAGACACCGGCGAGAAATTGAAAGGCCGAACAGGGCTGCCCAAGCAGTTGGGCCAGGGCATGCTCCGACTCAATGGGCTTCGGTTCATCGCTGGCGCCGACAGCGAGCGCGATAAGAACAGCGGCAATGCAAGACATGCCAGTCACTCCTTACATTAGAGACAGCCACTCTTTTCCCGGGAACCCTTCAATTGTCGCATGCACCCTTGGACAGGTGCAAAGAGACCGCCTTGACGTTGGATTCCCGCCGTTCGTGGATGCGGAGACACTCCCGGCAACTGAGAAGACGCGGAGGCGGGAAGCCGTGTCCACCCCGCTGTTCTACTCTTCACGCAATCCCGCGACGGGATTGCGGGGGAGGCCGATGAACAATGTCACGGCAAGACAGGCCAGATTGGCGCAAAGGAGGACGGCGAGCAGCGAAGCCTGCAGGGGCAGGGACACTTCCGTGCTGGACATCAGGATGAGCGGCAGTATGGACGCCGCGGAGGCGGCGGTGCCGAGTAACGTTCCGGTCAGGACGAGTGCGGCATGCTCCAGCAGGAGCAGGCGGGTCACGG
>CAZOMH010000292.1:0-5851 GCA_964580415.1 uncultured Nitrospirales bacterium | reverse complement strand
GCGGCGATACCGGCAGACGCCGCCGCGGTGGCCGTGGACGAGTCCACGGCGGACATGCACACCACCACGGGTTTCTTTGTACACAACAGCGTGACGGTTCAGATTGACGACGAGTTGATCACGTACACGGGCGTCAGCAAGGAAGCGCCGTTTGGATTCACCGGCTGCACGCGTGGCGCCTATGGAACGAAGGCGGCGGCACACGAGAAGGGCGCGAAGGTGTCGCACCTGAAGGAGTGTTTCGGGCTGTTCACCCCCGACGCGGATTCCACGCTGCTTTCGGAGGTGGCGTTCAACACGGCCGACACTTTCAACGCATGCGGTTTTGACATGATCTACCTGGACGCGCTGGACGGCGAGGCGATCCTGGGCGGCGCGGACCTGGCGTGGCATTACGGGTCTAAGTTCGTGTTTGAAATCGCAAACCGTCTGGAGCGGCCCGCGCTGTTCGAGATGAGCACATTCCACCACCACCTGTGGTACGTACGCGCGCGAATGGGCGCGTGGGACCATCCGGGCCGCGCACACAAGCGCTTTGTCGATGTGCATGCCGCGGCCAACGCCTCGGGCGCGGGCACGTTCCTGCCGATGAACATGGGCTGGTGGGCGGTGCAGACGTGGAAGGACGGGAGCGCGGCCTTGTGGAACGAACCGACCTATCCGGACGACATTGAATATCTCATGACGAAGTGCCTGGCCAACAATTTCAGCATTTCCCTGATGGGGGTCAATCCTGACACGCTGAAGGGCGTGCCGGCCTACGAGCGGCTGGCGCCGATCTTCCGCAAATATGAGGACCTGCGGCACGCCAAGACCGTACCCGATTCCATCCTGAAGCGGTTGGCCGATCCGGGCAAGGATTTCACCATGGAGACCGGCGCGGGCGGTGCGGCCGTGTTTTGTCCCGTGGAATACACCAGGCACAAAGCGCAGATCGCGGAAGACGGAAATGGCAGTTGGACCGTTAAGAACAACTTTGACGCGCAGCCCGCGCAGTTGCGCATTGAAGCACTGTACAGTGCCGGGTCCTACGACGCGCCGGAGGCTGCGGTGATAGAGGACTTCACCAAGCCGGATGCCTACGGTCCGCACACGACCGCGAGTGGTGTCCAGGTCAGCCTGGCCACGGATTCAGGCACGGTCAGGGCGGGCGCGGCCAGCGGACTCCTGGCCGGAAAGAGCGACCGGCCCGAACCGGACGGGGCCTATGGCAGCACTGTAAAGAACTTCACGCCGCCGCTGAGCATCGCCGGCAAAGAGGCGCTGGGCGTGTGGGTATACGGCGACGGCAAGGGCGAGACGTTGAATGTGCAGTTGATGAGCCCGACCAACACAACGTCGCTCGGCTATGGCGACCATCACATCTCCATAGATTTCACGGGATGGCGCTATTTCGAACTGCTGGAGATCGAGAGCACGAACATTGCCGAGCACAACTGGCCCTACCGCAACGCGGCATATGCGGTCTACCGCGAGGGCATCGACTATGCCCAGATTGCGCAGATGAGCTTCTGGTACAACAACCTGCCGCAGGGCCGGGACGTCGCGTGTTATCTGGGCCCGATCAAGGCGCTGCCGCTGGTGAAGGCGAAGCTGCGCAATCCGAAGGTGACCATTGGCGGAAAGACCCTGGTGTTTCCGGTGGAACTGGAAACGGGAAGCTATATCGAGTACCGCGGCGCGGGCAACTGCAGCGTGTATGGTTCGAAGGGTGAACTGTTGAACGAGGTGACACCGCAGGGCGACACGGTGTCGCTTGAACCGGGCGACAACGCCGTGCAGTTCAACTGTGACGGCATGCCGGGCGTGAGCAGCCGCGCCTGCGTTACGGTCAGCAGTCGCGGCGGGCCGATTTCGGAATAAGCCGAAGTGCCTGCGGTCGCCCCGCGGATGCGGGACATTGCCGGAGACCGTGTTCTGGAAATGTGCGGGCCAGCCAGGCAGCGAAGTGCCTGCACGGACTGCCGAACGGGTGTTTCAGGCGGGTGGCCGCAATGGCGATGGAACAGTATGACCGGTGCGAGTATTTACAAAGGGTATAATAGTGTGCGCCCGCGTCGGGCGTTTTTATGGAAGTCGCAAGGAGTTTTTTGGGACATGAAGACACATATCGGTCCGGCCGTGCCGGTCGTTTTGCTGGCGGTAGTGGTTATGATCTTTCTTGCAAACCCGGCCTGTCCCGCCGCCGATCCGGACCCGCAGCCTGCTGCACAGCCCGCCGCCCAACCTGAAGCGCAACCACCTGCTGTTCAACCGGAAGTGCAGCCCGCCGCCCAACCTGAAGCGCCGCCTGCCGCCCAGCCTGAAGCTCAGCCTGCCGCTCAGCCTGAAGCAAAAGATGACGCGGCGGACGTCAAGGATTTGCCCATCACGGAATTGCCGCAGGGCGGGGAATCGACAGACATGGTGGGCATACTTATCAGCGGTGACGGTGGCTGGTGGGGCTTGGACAACACCGTTTCACAAACCCTTGCGGACCACGGCGTGCCGGTCATTGGCATGAGTTCGCACGGCTACTTTGCCTCGCCGCGCACGCCGGACCAGACCGCGGTCGACATGTACCGCGCGCTGCGGTTTTACATGAAGAAATGGAACAAGCAGCGCATCGTGCTACTGGGCTATTCGCTGGGCGCGGAGATCATTCCGTTTGTTGCCACCCGCGTGCCGGAGGACTTGAAGGACAAGGTGGTTGAGGTGGTCATGATCGGCCCGTCCGCGGACACCATGTTTGAGTTTCACCTGTCGGACTGGGTGGTCTCGCCGACGAACCGGGCGCATTTTCCCGTGCAGCCGGAAATAGAGAAGATTAGCGGGCCCAAAGTGCTGTGCGTGACTAGCACCGAGGACGGCGACTGTATTTGCGAGAAGATTGACCCCCAAAAGGTTATCGTGCTCAAGCGCGAGGGCGATCACCACTTCAACGACGATTTCAAGGGACTGGCCGACGCCATTTGGGAAAAGGTGAGAGAGGCTGCTTTCCCGCAGGCGACGCCTGCTCCGGAACCAGCACCGGCGGCGACGCCTGCCGCGGAACCTGTCCCGGCGGCGACGCCTGCTCCTGCCCCAGCACCGGCGGCGACGCCTGTTCCGGAACCTGTCCCGGCGGCGACGCCCGTTCCTGCCCCAGCACCGGCGGCGACGCCTGTCGCGGAACCTGTCCCGGCGGCGACGCCCGCTCCTGCCCCAACTCCGGAAGCGACGCCTGCCGCGGAACCTGTCCCGGCGGCGACGCCTGCCCCGGAACCAGCCCCGGCGGCGGCAACGCCTCCCGCCGATGTCCCAACGGAGGCAGCCCATGCCGCACCGTAAGCGTGCCGCTGCGCTTGCCATAGGGCAAGCCGTGTCAAAGGGTATAATAAAAGGGGTTGTTGTTTGGGGACTTAAGCGAAGAATCCCTGCGGAGCATGTTTAGATTGATGAAGATACGCACGAGTCCGGCCATGCTGGCCGGGATTCTTATAACGGTCCAGGCAATCCTCGCGGCAGCCCCGGCATTTCCGGTGACCGGAGAGACCGCCAAGAAGGCGGCCAGTCAAGCTGCCAAAGGGGCTGCCAAAGAGGCGGTTAGAAAGCCGGCCCAGGACAAAGCCCCGGAAGTTGCCGACCTTCCCATTACGGAACTGCCGCAGGGCAGCGAATCGACGGACATGCTGGGCATACTCATTAGCGGCGACGGCGGCTGGTGGAGTCTGGACGATACCGTGTCGAAGACATTTGCGGGCCACGGTATTCCCGTCATTGGCATAAGTTCGCACTACTATTTTGCCAAGCCGCGGACTCCGGACGAGACGGCGTCCGACATGTACCGGGCGCTGCGGTTCTACATGAAGAAGTGGAACAAGCAGCGTATCGTGTTGCTGGGTTATTCGCTGGGTGCCGAGATTATTCCGTTTGTCGCCACCCGGGTGCCGGAAGACCTGCGCGGAAAGGTGGTGCTCGTTGTCATGATTGGTCCCACAGCCGAAACCGCTTTCGAGTTTCACTTGTCGGACTGGGTGGTTTCCCCGACAAAACGCGCCAAGTTTCCCGTGCAGCCGGAAATAGAGAAGATTAGCGGGCCGAAAGTGCTGTGCGTGACAAGCAGCAAGGACGCGGAGTGCATCTGCGACAAGCTGGACCCGGCGAACGTCATGGAACTGAAGCGCGAGGGCAACCACCACTTTAACGACGACTTCAAGGGGCTGGCCGACGCCATTTGGGAAAAGGCGAAAGAGGTGCTTATCCCACCCCCGGCCCCTGCCGGAGTTCCCGCAACGTCCAAGTCCGGCGCCAAGGCTTCTGCCAAGGCTCCCGCCAGCATCCCGGCAACAGCCAAGCCCGGCGCGCCGGCATCGCCCCCGGCTGCCGGCCCCGCCAAAGCGCCGCCACCGGCCCCCAACGGGGACAACCATCACTCCAATGATGATTTCAAGAGCCTGGCCAGCACCATCTGGGAACAGGTGAAGAAGGCTGCCGTCTCTGTGCCGACTGCCGACACTGCTTCTGTTCCCGCCGCCGCCCCGGCAGGGCCGGCCAAGCCCGGTGCGCCATGAGCGCGCCCGTCTCCCTTCAGGGTCCCCGATGCGCCCTCGGGGGTGAACTGGGTTCCATTGCTGAACTGGCGGACGCGGTGTTTATGTCCGGCCGAACCGGGATCATGGGCGACCTGTTCCCGCGGCTGTTCCACCGGGACAATCTGGAGAATCTGTTTGTCTTTTCCGAGGCGGGGCGGGTGGTCTGCCACGTGGGAATGATCGAACGCAGGGCACGCATTGCGGCATGCGAATTGCAGGTGGCGTGCATGGGCGCGGTGGCGACCCATGAGACCTGCCGGGGCAGGGGCATGGCCTCGCAACTCGTTCTGGCGGCCCTGGACAAGGCGCGTGCGGACGGTGTGGACGTGGTGCTTATTTCCGGGGATCGCACGCTCTACCGGCGCGTCGGCGCGTTTCCGGTGGGTTGTGATTTTCAGTGTGTTGCGGATGCCCGTGTCTTGGAAAGGGCGCACGACCCGCGTTTGCGGGTGCGCGGGGCGTTTCCCGGCGACTTGTCCGCCTGTTCCGCCGCCTATGATGCGAAACCGGTCCGCTTTGTCCGCCCGATGCGGGAATGGAAAGATCGCACAGGTTCCAATGCCGCCGCCGAAGGTCGGCATCATCTGCTGGTTGTGGAAGAAGAAGGTGCGTTTCGCGGATACGCTGCGGTAAATCGGGAAGACGAACGGGGGTATGGGGAGGTGGTCGAGATCGGCGGAGCGCCCGCGGCGGTTGCGGGAGCGTTGTACTCCATTTCCCGGCAAACGGGGCAAGGCCCGCTGAAGATAAGACTGCAGCAGCACGATACGGTGCTGCGCGGGCATTTGACGGACGCCGGCGCGATGTTCGCACCGGTTTCCGTGGACGGCTCATGGATGATCGCGGGGTTTGTGCGCTTGATGGAACGGCTGCGTCCCTGGATTGAAGAGCGTGCGGGCCGCGCGGCGGTACAGTCCTTGCAGTGCGGCGAAAACGAAGGCACATGCATGCTGTCGATGCTTGGGGAGACCGCGGCACTTTCCCGGACAGAGGCAGTGCGGATGATTTTTGGCACGCCCGACGGCATGCCGCCATGTCCCCCGGCGTGGCGCGGCGTCTTTCCGTTACCCACGGTTGCCTACGGCATCGGATACGTGTGAACCTTTCCGGAAACGGCAGGGGGGACGGGCAAATGTTTCCAAGCCTCTTGCAGCACCCTCGGACCGCGCCGCGACGCAGTGAAAGCGCTGAAAAGACAAGGCGGACAGAAGGAACGGTTGGTCTATGGCGCGGTGGTCAACACCCCCCGGCCCTTCGGGCCATCCGCCTTCGCCAGGAAGCTTCGGCGGGACAAGCCC
>CAZOMH010000291.1:0-5853 GCA_964580415.1 uncultured Nitrospirales bacterium | reverse complement strand
ATCACGCTGGACACCACCGTGCCGACGGCGGTCATCTCGCTGACCACGCCAACACCGACCACGTCGGATGCCGTTGTGTTCTCGGTGGTCTTCAGCGAATCGGTCGGCACGACCTTTAACGACTCGGCGGTGGGCGTTGCGGGCACGCTGGCGTGTACGGCGGTGGTGACGGGGACGGACCCGAACTACACCGTGACGGTGACCCCGGCCGACCCGGACACGAACGGGACGGCGGGCATCACGGTTCCCGGCGGCGTGGTCACTGACCTTGCGGGCAACCCCTACTGGGGCGGCGGTTCGGCGCTGTGCACCGTGTACAACTGGCCGGGCTTTGCGACGCAACCGCTTGGAGGAAAGCTTTATATCGGCGACACGCATCCGTTGCAGGTACAGGTGGCAGAAGGCGGCATCCCGACGGCCTACCAATGGAAATTCGACAACGGAACGACCGTGGTTAACGGTCCCGCAGCGGCGCAATGGCCATTGGCGATCATGGCCGCGGGTGCTGCCGGAAACTACTGGTGCGAGGTGACCTTTGACGGGGTGCCGCATGTCAGCAACACCGTTTCCATTGAGGCTCAACCGCGCATCAGCATCGGCACGCCGCCGGTTGGCGGCAATGCGGGGCCAGGCAAGAGTTACACATTCACCGTTGCGGCGACGGGCGGTTACGGGCCGTTAAGTTACCAGTGGAAAAAGGACGGCACCATCATTGCGGACAGTAACGACCTTCAATATGTCCGCACCAACCTGACCGGCCTCGACAGCGGCGACTACACCGTGGAGGTCAGCGATACCAACGGGGACTCCACTGAATCCGTCCCGGTCACGCTGACCGTGGCCGCCGCCGTACCTGCGGCGGGCTTGGCCGGACTGGCTGTGCTGGCTTCGGCGATGGGTGTTGCGGCGGTGCGGAGAAAACGGCAGTAGCTCACGATAAGCCAACGAAGGCATGCCGGTATGTTTTTCCCGGGGGCCGCGCCTGGAGAAGGCGTCATAACGCCGAGTCTCCGCCGGGAAAGTGGTTGCGAGCCTCTTTCTCCTGCGCCCGTTTCGTGCCCGGGCTTGGGGCCGTGGGGTATGATGACCGCATGAGACGATTCCTACCGGGAAAATGCGGGACAGGCGCTCCCGCCTGTCGTGTGATGGCGTTTGCCGACGGCCGACAGCCGGGGGCGGCTGTCGGCCGTCGGTACCGTGTGTGGGTTGCCGTTATTCTCCTGCCGGTTTCGCTGTTGTGCTCCTGGGCGGTCCATGCGGAGACGCTGCAGGAAGGACCGCTCATTGTCGAATACGCCTCGGAGGATCAGGACGCCGCGCAGCGGGCCATGCGGGAGTTGCGCGAGGCGACCGCTGAATTCGCACAGCGGCTGCCCATCGGCACACAGCCGGTGAATGTGTTCATCGCGCCAACCGTTGCGGAATTTCACCGCCGCACACCCGGCTTTATGCCGGGGCAGGTGAGCGGCGTGGCCGAACCTGATCAGGGTATTATCACCGTTAAATCACCGCGGCTGCGCGGTGCGCGCGCGGATTTTCCGGGCACGCTGCGCCATGAACTGGTGCATGTGCTGCTGGCGCGCAACACCAAGGATGTTTTTCTGCCGCGCTGGCTTAATGAGGGATTGGCCATGTTCATGGCCAAGGAATACCAGTTCGCGACGCCCATGACCATGGCCGTGATGTTCTTTGAAAACCGGCTTATCGAATACAAGGACCTGGACGCAGCCTTCATGAATCCGGGGAGGGAAACGGAATTCGGCGACGCTTATGCCCAGGCGCTTTCGCTCACCCGGCATTTGTACAAGCGCCTCGGTCCGGACCGGTTTTGGCAGGTGGTGCTCGCGACGCGCACCATGCCCTTTCCTGACGCGCTGCGCCAGCACGCCGGATTCGACATTCGCGATTTCTGGAACGGGTACATGCGTTCCCTGTGGCTGGTGGTGCTTATCGGGGCGATGGCCTCTGGCTCTTTCTTTGCGCCCATGTCGCTGTTGACCATCGTGGCTTGGTTTAATGTGCGGCGGCGCCAGCGGAAGGTTCTTGCGGGCTGGGCAGAAGAGGAAGAGGAGGAGCGCCTGCGCAATTTGGTGGAACCAAAACCGCCCCTCATGACTTGGGAAGAGGCTATCGACGACCCCACCACCTATATCCCCGGCATCGATGATGAGGAAGACGGGGACCGCTACTGACCGCGCCCGGTTCGGCGGCAGCCCCCTGTCGTGCGCTCGAATGCGGCGAAATTCCCTGTTCTTGCAACGACAGAAGGAAAAACGCCCCCGGCAACGCCGGGAGCGTCTTGAAATCTACGGAATCGATTGTCTGTCAGGACAGATGACTAGTATTGGGCGACCTTCACATCGGCACCGCCACCGCCGGTCGCACCGCCGCCCGCACCGCTTGCCGCCCCGCCCGCGCCGCCTGCGCCACCACTCGTCGTGCTAACCGCTTTAAGCTGGCTGGCATCGACCGGGGTGGTGCCGGCCTGCGAGGCGGTACTGTCCGCCGCAAAGGCGACACCTGCCGACATGATCAAAAGGCCTACGAGGATGACTGCGCAAAGGCCCGCATTCCGCCGCATGATCTTCATAACGCTCACAGGTATAACCTCCATCGGTTAAGAGTCCCCAAACTGCGTGAAACAACGTATAATGATTTTTCGTCCGGGTTAAAGTATAGGCAATACGCGGCAAAAAGTCCAGACCTTTTTTGCCGTTTCTTGCCGCTGCCGATTCCGTGCGGATAACTATTGACGGGGCGGCTATTTACGAGAAATATGCAATATCCTGATCCATGCCGTGAAATGAGGGATGCATCCCGCCCCGGGGGCTGTGCTATAGTCGTTTTAGAAGGTTTCTGCCGGGCTGGCGGACAGCAGAAGGAGTTTGGACCATGATCCGCAATGCGGTGAAAATGCAGCTTAAGCCGGGATTCGAGGAAGAATACAAGCGGCGCCATGACGCCCTGTGGCCGGAGATGCTTGGGCAACTGCATGACGCCGGCATCTCGGACTACTCCATCTTTCTTGACCCGGAGACACTGACGCTGTTCGCGGTGCAAAAGCTTGCGGACAACAATACGGCGGCCGACCTGCCCAACACGGAGGTCGTGAAACGGTGGTGGGCCCATATGCGGGACATCATGGAATGCAACCCTGACAATTCGCCCGTAACCAAGCCGCTGAACGAAGTGTTCCACATTGACTGAACCCTTCCGGAAGGAATCGACCGTGAATAATATACAAGAGTTTCACGCCACGACCGTGATCGCCGTGCGGCGCAACGGCACGGTGGCCATGGGCGGCGACGGCCAGGTGACGCTGGGCGACACGGTGATGAAGGGCAACGCGAGCAAGGTGCGCCGTCTGGCGGACGGCGCGGTACTGGCCGGCTTCGCGGGCACCGTGGCCGATGCGTTTGCGCTGTTTGACCGCTTCGAGGGCA
This sequence comes from uncultured Nitrospirales bacterium, assembly GCA_964580415.1. GTDB lineage: Bacteria > Hydrogenedentota > Hydrogenedentia > Hydrogenedentales > CAITNO01 > CAITNO01. The sequence goes on along the minus strand of CAZOMH010000291.1, from coordinate 2,410 downwards.
AGCTGAAGGAGCACAACAAGAATCTGCTGCGCGCGGCCGTGGAATTGGGCAAGGAATGGCGCACCGACAAGTACCTGCGCCAGCTCAACGCCATGCTCGCCGTGAGCGACACCACCATGTCGCTGCTGATTTCCGGCACCGGCGAGATCATCGAGCCCGAGGACGGCATCATCGCCATCGGGTCCGGCGGCCCCGTCACGCTGGCCGCGGCCCGCGCGCTCATCGCCCACACCAACCTCGACGCCAAGGCCGTGGTCGAGCAGTCGCTGCGCATCGCCGCGGGCATCTGCATCTACACCAACGAGAACATACGGGTGGAGACGCTGTAGGATCCAGACCCCTCCCCGTTTACTGCCAGATATTCTAAAAGCCCGAGCCTGGTGGGAAGCTGGAACAGTATCTTTGACAATAGCGAAATTGATCGCGAATAGCTAGTGGTACATGCAAGATGCTAGGCAGTGCATGACTTCTTTTCCGCACAGGTATGCTCTTTTTACTTCGCAATAAGTCGCCTGCGACGGAAGATGGCCTTGGTGAGCGAACTCGTTCCGCCACGTTAGTAGATTTCCATATGAAGCCTTCACGCTCGTTCCTGACTGACTTAATTTCTGTTTCTCAAGTACGTCTAGTCTCTCTTCAAAGCGTTTCCTATATCTTTCACCAAATTTCGGAAGATAATCCGTACGTATCAACTGTATCCCTATCCGGCCATTAATTCTATCAAAATACTCAGCGCAGAAGTGCCCAAAAACCCTGTGCTTCGACTCAGAAAAGTCCATAAAGATGGTCTTCATGGCCAGTTCTAGGACGGTAACGGAACTGATTGCCAAGAAACCTGAATATCGACTTTCAATAAATGGGTCGTTTAATGTGCCGACAATCGTATCCAAGTGCGTGATCAAGTCATCTGTCAGCGTAAAGTGATCTGAGTAAGGCATAATTCATCCAATAAGATACGTCTGAGCCACTTCATACCTACGCTTTACAACTGACAAATCGCTCGTGCTATAGAATGTAGTCTGCTTAAATTCAGTGTCTTGGCACAGGCGTGCGTATCTTTCTGCGAGATTGTCTGGCAGTTTCTTCTTATTGTGAATAAGTATAGTAAAAACACTATCCAACGCAGATGAGTTTAATGGACCACGGAGATGAAAGGGTTTCTCGCCTAGGCTTGCTGCTATGATTTTCGCAATTTCCGGGAACACTTCTTGGAAGTCCTTCACGCGAGGTGATGTTCCTGACTTGTCGCGGTCCATGATCCTGTTCAGGAACTCCTTCATTGGCTTTTCATACTCGCCAAAAAAGTAGCTCATTGCGAAGACTCGAAGAACAAGCTCGACATCTTTCTGATGTTTGTCAAATGTTCCTTTCCCGAGGATCTTCCTCCAACTTCTATCCTTGTTGAGCCCTCGAAGTATAGGAACGAATTCTCCACGAAACACACAGTTTCTTATTTCTTGGGGTTTTAGCGGAGTTCCACCCGTATTTAGCCGTTCAAAGATATGGTAGACGCTTGTTGCTTCTCCAGACGGATTCAGTTGACGTATGTTTATGGCACGCAATACTGCTGACTTTAGTTTTCGCTGATGAGTTTCCGCCAAGTCTTCAAAGCGTTTATTGGCAAATGGGCTTCTTTCGTCAAGCCCCTGAAGACGAAATACTTGTTTCTTTCCCTGAATACTTTCGGAACCAAAATAGCCATCCAAGAAGAAAACAATGCTCAAAATACGTTGCTGGCCATCAATAACCTGATTTCTGTTCTGATCGTCCACATAGAAAAACACTTGGGGTACCGGCAAGCCGAGAAGGAAGGACTCTATCAAGAGGGAAGACTGCTTTATGTTCCACACAAAGTTTCGTTGATACTCTGGGACCACAATATCTCCATTGACCCACATCTCATTGACACCGCTTAAGGTCAGGTCAGATGGATAAGAAGCGATATCGTAGGTAATGGCAACCTCGTATTCATCTTCAATTTCGTCAACTTCCAATGCATCGTCCGGCACATCTGTCTTGATTATCATCCCGTCACCTCATCATGCTTACAGACCTAAAGACTTCCTCTATATAAATTGGAAGTGTACAAATTTGCCACAGCTAGTACAAATTCAGGAAAGGTTAACCAGAAACGAAACAAATCGGGGGATGCGGGCACTTAAGTTCTTGCCCCGACGAACTCGGCGAGGGGAACCACGGTCACCTTGTCCGCCAGCGGGTAACTTCGTGTTCCGGGATAAACCACCTTCAGTTCGTCCAGTTTCAGATCGGCCAGCGCGGTGCGCATTGACGGCGTCAGTGTCGGCGCGTCGGCCCGCTTGCATTCCACACCGATGCGCCGGCCCTTCTTGAACAGCAGCAGGTCCAGTTCGGCGCCGTTGTGCGTGGCCCAATAATAGGCGTCGTCGGG
>CAZOMH010000290.1:0-5854 GCA_964580415.1 uncultured Nitrospirales bacterium | reverse complement strand
TGCACGACGGGCAGCGCGAGGACGGAAGCGTGTCCGATGTGTGCCCGACCTACTGGCCCCTGTACAACGACAACGTGACTTGGCCAAGCACGTTCATCATAGCGCCGAACATGCTCTACACCCAGTACGGCGAAGAGCGGGTGATCGCTCGCCACTACGACGGTATGAAGAAGTGGATCGGGCACATGAAGGGGTATATCACGGACGACCTGATTTCGAAGGACAGTTACGGCGACTGGTGCGTGCCGCCCGAGGAGAAGACGCTGATCCACTCGAAGGACGAGTTGCGCAAGACGCCTGCGGAACTTCTGGGTTCCTCGTATTTCATTTACGATCTGCGGCTGATGGCCAAATACGCCGGGTTGCTGGGAAAGAAGGACGATGTGGCTGACTTCACGGCACTGGCGGACAAGATGACCGATGCGTTCAACAAGAAATTCTGGAACAGCGAGAAGAAATACTTCGGCAACGGTTCCGAGACGTCGCAGGTGCTGCCGCTTTCCTTTGGGATCGCCCGGGAAGAGACGCGCAAGCCCGCGTTTGACTATCTTGCCGGCAAGATCATGAATGAGGGCAAGGGGCATCTGGCGACCGGGCTTATCGGCGGACAATGGCTGATGCGCCTTCTGTCTGACAACGGGCGGGCCGATATTGCCTATACGATTGTGTCCCAAAAGGACTATCCGAGTTGGGGGTACATGCTCAGCAAGGATGCGACCACGGTTTGGGAGCTGTGGAACGGTGACACTGCCGATCCCGCGATGAACTCGCACAACCATGTCATGCTGGTCGGCGACTTGGGCATATGGTTCTACGAGCAGCTCGCCGGTATCCAGGCCGATCCGCTGAAGCCGGGTTTCAAGCATATAGTAATGAAGCCGCACCCCGTGGGCGATCTGAACAAGGTCTCGGCCGAACACAAGTGCGCCTATGGCGTCGTGGCGAGCGAATGGCGCATTGAAGACGGAAAATTCGTCTGGAAGATCAGCATTCCCGTCAATACCCGCGCAACGGTCAGCGTCCCTGTGCAAAATGACCAGCCGGTCAGCGAAGGAGCCGGATTGGCGGAGAAGACCGACGGTGTCAAGCTGCTCGGCAGGGATGCCGGGTATGCGAACTATGAGGTCGGCTCGGGGTCGTATACGTTTACGACTGCCTGGAAATAGACTGCACACAGTACGGTTTTATGGCGTTCCAGGGCGCGCTTCGGTCCATTCCGGCGCGTTCTGGAACGCTTTGGTTTCTTTCTCCCGGAAGACGGAGTTGACGGAAGGGGGGTAGAAGTCGTAATGTGTGAAAGAGTCGGCCAGTTCAGGGATATGCCGGTTTGGTCCCTGTGCATTTCCTGATTTTGTCAGAGTCAGGTCTTCGCCCGTCTTGAATTTCGTCGTGTGCATCAATGAAACATGTCCCTAGGTTGGGGCGTGTCGCGCAATATCGAAAGAATGTTAAAGCAATACCAAGGAGCAAGATGACATGGAACAGTCCCCGGTGGTGAAATTCTTTAGCGGTGAGAACATCCCAATGGAGCTGCACAAGGTGCGCGTTGTGCAGAAGCTGTACCTGAACCCCATCGAGGAACGGCACAACGCGATCAAAGAGGCCGGTTTCAATTCATTCCTGCTGAGCACGCGCAACGTTTTCCTGGACATGCTTACCGACAGCGGCACAAACGCCATGAGCGACAACCAGGTTGCATCCATGCTGCGGGCCGATGACGCCTACGCGGGGTCGCAGAGTTTCGAGCGTCTTCAGGAGGCCGTGCTGGATGTGTTCGGCGGCAAATACTTCCTTCCCGTCCACCAGGGCCGCGCGGCCGAACATATCCTTTTCCAGGCGTTTGTGAAGCCCGGCGATATTATCCCGATGAACTACCACTTCACGACCACCAAGGCGCACATCGAGATTCCCGGCGGCACGATTATCGAGATATTCCACGACGACGCGGTGAACATCAAGAGCAGCAAGCCGTTCAAGGGGAACATTGATGTTGAAAAGCTCAGGAACGTAATCGCCAAGCACGGCGCGGAGCATGTGCCGCTCGTGCGCATGGAAGCGTCCACGAACCTTTTGGGCGGACAGCCCTTCTCCATGGCGAACATGCGCGAAGTCCGGGCCATATGCAGCGAGCACAACATTCCGCTCGTCATGGATGCCAGTCTTATAGGCGAGAATGCCTACTTCATCAAGCAGCGCGAGGCGGAATTCAAGAACACGGCGATCAAGGACATACTGCTGCTGATGTGCGGCATGTGTGACATTGTCTATTTCTCCAGCCGGAAGGTGAGTTCAACCCGCGGCGGCGGTATCTTTACCAACAATGTGAAATATTTCGACAAACTGAAGGACATGGTTATCCTGTACGAGGGCTTCCTGACCTACGGCGGTTGCTCGATTCGCGAGATCGAGGCCATGGCAGTCGGCCTGCGCGAAACCCAGGACGAGACCGTGATCAGCCAGTCCCCGCAGTTCATCAAGTTCCTTGTCGAGAGCCTCGATGCCAAGGGCATTCCCGTGGTCACGCCCCCGGGCGCGCTGGGTGTGCATGTCGATGCAACCGGTTTCCTGCCGCATGTGCCGCAGAGTGAATACCCGGCGGGAGCTCTCGTCGCGGCGTTCTACCTTGTTTCCGGCGTGCGCGGCATGGAACGCGGTACGGTGTCCAGCGTGCGCGATGCCGAAGGCAATGACGTGCTGGCCGACATGGAATTGATGCGTTTGGCCATGCCGCGGCGGGTGTTCACCCTCTCGCAGGTCAAGTATGTGCTGGATCGTCTCGACTGGCTCTACCAAAACCGCGAACTTGTTGGCGGTCTCAAGTTCTACTACGAGCCCAAGGTGCTGCGGTTCTTCATGGGCAAGATGGAGCCGACCTCCGCGTGGCCTGAGAAGCTGATCGCCAAGTTCCGCGCCGATTTCGGCGACAGCCTTTAAGAATAGCGGAGCCGGACACATGTTGTCCGGCGTAAACGATATCCCTGCTGCAGCCCCGGGCCAATCGGCCCGGGGCTCTTTCGTTCCACCGAACGCGGCGAATTTCGGGTGTAGCCCGAAGTTATGACAGCCGCGAAGTGAAACTTTGCGGAATGACCGGCCGAAGGTGCAATGGCCGCCGGGGGAACGGACTCCTGTCTCCGTCAAGCGCCGGGGTGTGCAACACTGGCCGATACCGAGACGGTGCCTGTACTTGATCACCCGCCAGTCTGCCGACAACGATATGGACGGGCCGTGCTATGGAAAGGTACGATAGTAGTCACTGGCTGTTACAATATAAGGGATATGCTCATGCGTCTTTGGCCTTCTTTCCGCATGGTTTCTATTGTCCTGGCGTTGACAGGATGGCATGCACAAGCCGGTGACTTTGCATGGACCAAGACCACGGGACAGTATCCGGTGGAATGCACTCCGGTAACCGTGAAAACGGCCGATGGGACCGCAGTGGTCGCGGTGAACCGCGGCGGCGAGGTTATGTTGTGGGGACTGGACGGGACGGACGCGGGGAAGGGGCCGGACGGGCGTGTCGCGCAATTACCAGACGGAGTATGGTCCTCAAGCCCTGCGGTGATTTCCCTTGAACAGGGCGGTGGTGTCGTTGCTTGCAACACAAAAGGACTTGTGGTTGCATTGGACTCCGCTTTCCAGCCGCGATGGCAATATCAGCTCCCCGGTGAGACTTCGTTTAGTTGTGCCACACCTGCGCTGCTGCCTCTTCCCGGAAAGCAGGAGTCGGCGTTTGTTTTGAGTGACCAGTCGGGAATGGTGACCTGTCTCGATTTGGAAGGCCGGGTTGTCTGGCAGACCCAACTCGGTACGGGGGAGTGTGACGCCCTTGTGGCTGTGTTGGAAGACGATGCGGGACAGGGAATACTGGCCTCCGCCGGAACCCGGCTTCACCGGCTTGACACCGTCGGCAGGGTAGTCTGGTCCCGCGATTTTAAGTCCAATATCTCGTCGCGGGCGGAGGTCGTACAGTTGTCCAACAGCCCGACGATCCTGTGCGGAACTGCGGCGGGTGAATTGAATGCGCTCAAAACGGACGGGAGCCCGGTGTGGAGTGCGTTCATCGGGGATGAGGTGGGGAACACAATAGCGGTGTTGGACCGTCCCGATGATCCGCTGGTACTTTGCACAGGGCTGTGGGGCAATCTGTATGCCATGGACAAGAACGGCCGCCGCATATGGACGCACGTGTTTCGCTCAAAGAACCGTGGCACACCGGCGGTGGATTGTCAGGGGGACGGCGCGCAAAGAATCGTGCTGACCACTTACAGCGAACATGTGTACATGGTGGACCAGGAGGGGAATCTGGTCGATGATGCACGGCTGAGCGGGTGTGTCAACGGTTCGCCTCTTTTGCTGAGCGGCTTTGGCGATCCTCTTGCCGAAGTGCTGACGGTGGACGCTTCGCTGCTGGCGCACCGCGTTCGTGTGGGGGCACCCAAGTCCGTCTATGGTCCGGCACCGGCACCCGAGGGGATTCAAATCGTATGGCCCGAATCGAACGCACCTGGAGAAGAGGCAACGGTCACCGTACTCAATCCCGGAGGCGGGCTCTTGTGCGCAAATCTGCGCAGTTGCGGCGCGGCGGGGGAGACCAGAATACAGGGAGAAGTCACGGCGCGGACTGCGTTCGAGATTCGGATGCCGGGCAACGAACTGAGGGAAGGGGACGCATGGCGGTGTGTGGTCAAAGATGCCGGCGGAAATCATGTTGCAGAGGGTTCTTGGACGGTTCCCGCACCGGTCCCGTCACCGGGTGCGTCCGGTCCTGCGCTTCAAGCCTGGGCCACTCCCGCCTACGGGCTCTTCGACGGGAGACGGCTAACGCCATGCAGTCATGAAGGCGGCGCGGTGCGCCTTGCCTCCGTCTATGGGGACGAGGTGGAGCATGGCGCGTTTATTGTCGCTTCGTCCCTGGAGAGTCCGTGCCGTGTCCACGCCGATCTTTCGCCGCTGAAGACCGACGGGGGCAAGACCTTTGGCGGGGCCGTCACGCTGTATGAGGTTGTCCCAACGGGAACCGTGAACGGGGAGCGGGTGGCCGATGCGCTCATGGACCTGGGCGATGCCTGTGTGGCGGCAATTCAGCCCAAGGCCGGGGCGAAGTTCTGGCTGGGCGTGGACACGCACAATGCGGAACCGGGGGACTACAAGGCAAGAATCACTGTGGAACCGCTTTACCGCGAAGCGCCGCCCGTCGAGTTGACTGTGGATGTGGAAGTGCTGCCGCTGCGCATGCCCGATCCGTTGCCGCTGAAGGTATGCGCCTGGGACTACGTGCCCAACAAGTGGTTTCCCGACCGCACCGATGACGTGGTGAATGACATGCACCGCCACGGCGTTAACATCTTTCCCCGGACCGGTTCCGTTCCGCAGGGAAGTGTCGATGCCTCTGGACACCTGACAATGGACTGGACCAACCTGGATGTTGATCTGAAACGGTACGAGGGAAAAGGGACGATTCTCTTCCAGTTGACCGAGCCGCCCATCACCTTCTCCGCGGACTTCGATGCCGCGAAAAAGCGCGGGATGCAACTGGAGTTTTTCCATGAATGGCGTGACTATCTCAAAGCCCACGGTCGCGACTATGGTGACTATGCGTTTTACGCGGTCGATGAACCCGGACTGGGTTACGGGGGCAACAATGTTCAACTGCTCATGGACGCCGCCACGCTTTTCCGCGAGGCCGATCCCCTTTTCCGCGTGTACACCGATCCCGTACCCGGCCTGTCCCGGGCAGATTTCAACCGGCTTGAACCGCTCATTGACATCTGGTGTCCGAATATGAGGCTTATGTCGGGCGCTCTTTGCGGCGACCCGCGCGTCGCGAGAATCCTTGAATCGGGCAAGCCCG
>CAZOMH010000289.1:1993-5878 GCA_964580415.1 uncultured Nitrospirales bacterium | reverse complement strand
CATACACCCCCCGCTGCTTCGCAGCACCCCCCTCAAGGGGGGACCTAAGACTTCTATCCTCCCTGTCCTCCAGGGGGGGATTAAGAACGTCCGCGCGCCGAAGGAGTTTCCGATGCAGAAGCACAAGAAGAGAACCTTGTCCGTCATTCCCGCGCAGGCGGGAATCCATGACTATCTGCCGGTCGCCTGCCTGTACGCATGGTTCCCCGCTTTCGCGGGGATGACGGGACAGCTGAGGCTTGAATGGGAGCGCCGATTATTTCACCAACGAAGCCCGGTCCAGATACTCTTCGTCGGTGGAAGTGTAGGGCACATCGAAAAGGATCGGGGCGTCCGGGGCGAGGCTTGTGTATTGCGTGATGGCGCCGACATCGGGCAAGGAACGTGAAGGGGCGTTGCAGGTCCAGAGGTGCCCGGCGGCATCGTATGCGGGGGCAGCGGCGAGCCAGAGGCCAATCACCTTCTTTATGTCTTCAGGGAGTGTCTCGGGGCCGCGTTTCTGGTGCGTGAGCAGGGCGATGCTTGGGGCGAGACGGAGATTGGGCGCGCCCGCGTTCGCCACGAACTGGGCGTAGTCCTCGATGCTCCCGTGCAGTTTGGTGCTGAAGCGCAGATAGACAGTGATATTACGGGCCGCGGCGCGGGTGCAGATGTCTTTGAGCGTCTCCTGGAAGGAGGCGCGGGTCTGGTCCGGGGTGAAGCTGTTTTCCGGCACGCGGTGGGGTGACAGCAGCAGGTCATGCGCGCCAAGCGCCTCCATCTTCGCCAGCACGTCGTCCACGACGGTCCTGCTTTCGGCGTAGCGTTCGGGGTCGTTGTTCACGACGCGGATGTCGGGGTACAGGTTGATGCCGGAGGCAAGGTCCGCATAGACGCGCAGGCTCTGGCGCTTGAGCCATTGCGACTCGTATTTCAGCGCTTCGGCGGTGCGGTCATGGAAATAGCGCCAATCGACAGAGACGCTGTCGTAATGCTCGAAGAAGGTGGGACGCGCGAGGATTTCCTCCTTGATGGGACGCTTTCCCGACAGCGGAAGAATGCGGCCGTGCGGAAGTGCGGCAGGAATAACATGCGGAATTTCCTCGACGCCTTCCTCACGCACTTTGACGGAGAAGATGCGCACATCACCGCCTGCGACAATACCCTCCCCGCTTGTGCCAATGGCAGCACTCTCCAGTCCTTCCGGCAGGTAACCCACCGCGCCCTTTTCGGACTGGTCCATGGACAGCTCCGTGACGGACTCGATGGGGCCGCAGTGCGATGCTATAGCGTAGGGCTTGGGTTCAAGGCTGTTGTTGCAAAGACCGAGCGTGTAGGTGCCCGCCTCCTTGCGGCAAACCACGAGGCTCAAGCCGTCACCGACGCTGAAGGGGGTCTGTTCTTTCAGTACTGCATCGAGTACGGCCCGGACGTGGTTGAGCAGCGGATAGGGCTTGGATAGGGGCGCGTCCACTTTGCTCTGAATGGGTTCACCAGCCGCCGCATCGGCCGAGATACCGAAGGCGCTGGCCAGTGCCACAATCCTGCCTTTGCCGGATACCAGGGAGACTGCAGCGGGTTCTTCGGCACGGGTGGCCAGCACCCGTGCCGTCGGCGGGAATACCAGCGCGTGCATGGCGAAGGGGGCCGTTTCGCGTATGAGGCTGAAGTCGCCCCGTATCTCGGCACCGCTTTCCATTCGTTCGGAATTCGGATCAGCCTTTACACCGCAGAGCCCCGTCGGGAACTTGGCGAGATTGCCCGCTGTAATAACGAGCGTGCCGCCCGCATTCACATAGGCGGCCAGCTTGTCGTGCAGTTCGGCACCACCTGACAGTTCGCTGGTCACGACGACCAGCGGGTAGCGCGCCAGCACCCATTCGGGCGCGTCGCTCAACAGGCAGTCGGCGCTGTCGCCGTAGGGTGTGGGCGTCATGAAACCCGCCTCGTTGTGATAGTAGGAGGCGTCCTGATAGCCCGGGTAAATCATATCCAGCACGTGATCGGCCAGATAGTCGCCGGGACCGTAGGGCAGGTTGCCCCAGACGCGGTAGGTATTTTGCGAATAGAGGTGGCGCGGAAAGGTCCAGCCGGCATTGAAATCGAAGAGCAGCGCGATGGGCGTTTGCATGACGCCGGGCTGGCCGTTTTCACGGACCCATTTCTGCGCGCTCTGCTGGATGTGTCCGATGGGACTCAGTTCGCCCTTGGCGAACCAGCCGCTCTCAAAGCCCACGAAGACGCTGTTGTAGAGGATGTGCGTGTACAGCAGCCGCTTGAGCAGGTTGAGGCTGCTGCCCTTGGTGGCGCTGTGGTCGGGGCCTTCGGCATCATAGTTCTTGTAGCCCCAGCGGTTGAACACGGAGGCGTTGCCGAACCACGGCACGCCGTACTGCTTGCCCGCGCCGCGGATGAACGCGTAATAGACCTGGCTGTTGGGCAGGGCCTGGGCCGTCTCGGCGCCGATGGCCGTGTAGGTGCCCTCCTTGAGGAAGTAGTGGCCGTAGTTGAGCGACACCAGCGTGGAGAGCTTGTGACCCAGGTCGTCGCCCATCTTCTCGAAGTGCCGCTGGAAGTTGAGGTACTGGTCGAAGCGGTTGGTGGACACGGGGAACACCTGGTCGCCGTAACCGCCGATGTAGCGGCCGTCCTGCTCGCCCACGTCCATGCCCAGCCAGTGATCGCCCAGTTTGGCCTCCAGCGTGGCCAGTGCCTCGGCGGGTACCTTGTACTGCATCCAATAGTCGCCCGGCCCCGAGCCGGGCACATAGCCCCAGATGTCGAAGAGGAACAGGTCGCGTGCCTTGATCTCGTCGGCGAGATCGCCGATGTTTTTCGCGAACACAATGGGATACGACGGCCACACCACCCGACCCAGGTCATAGGTCATGGTGTACTTGTCGAGTTCCTCGGCATATCCGGTGATCATGTCCTTGTCCACGCCAAAGCCGCGGAGTGTGCAGAATTGCGTCTGGTTGCCAAAGGTCTCCCATGTGGGTGGCTTTACAAAACGCCGCGCGTCGTCGGGGTGCTCGCGGGGGTTCAGGAGGTGGGTGTAGACGCGGTGGACGGGGGTGGCGGTGGTGACGTTGTCGGTCGGGCTTTGTGCGGTAGCGGCCAGGGCAATTGCCGGCAACAAGAGGAGAACGGCGGTGAAGCGTTGAACAGGAAGGCGTGACTGGAACATTGCATAGATCTCCGGAAGAACAGGCACCCTGGCCGGTGTCTCTCACCCGCGTCATTGCGGGGAGGACACGGTCCGACGAAGCAATCTCCTGAAACGATAACCCAAACCATGCAGTCATCGCGAGCGAGAGATTGCTTCGCTGCGCTGCGCTGCCAAGAAAGTGTGGGACAGGCGCCCTCGCCTGTCGTCCCAGGTCGCTGATCACGGTCCGACAGCCGCGGGCGGCTGTCCTACATTCCGGAACCGGCTTTCTTTGGCGAATCGCCGCCGTCGGCAGTCTGAGGCTCGCAATGACGGTCTGTCTTGTCTCTCGCTCTGTACAGCGGCGAAATCACGGCAACTGAAAACTTGCAGCCTTGTCCGGCGCAACCGTCTTGCGCGCCAATTCTTTCCCGTCCTTGAACAGCACCACATCCATCTTGTCCCCTGCGCGCGTGATGGTGAGATCGAAGGGGCCGCCGAAGGCGTTGATGTCGCGCAGGGCCATGGTGTCCCATGCCTTGGGCAGTTGGGGACGGCATTCGAAGCGGCGCAGGCCTGTGGGCCGCATGCCGAAGACGCCCTCGGTCACGACGCGGCAGTAGAGCGCGCTTTCTGCGGAGAGGTGGCGCTGGTTGCCCTCGGGCCACGCCTCAACGGGATAGGGCACGTGCTCGCCAAGCAGGCGGCGCTGCGAGTAGGCGCGGAAGTAGTCGAGGGCGCGCTCGGTCTCGCCCGCG
>CAZOMH010000289.1:0-1983 GCA_964580415.1 uncultured Nitrospirales bacterium | reverse complement strand
CGTAGAACACGCCGCGGAATGCGTAGAGCGTGGCGCGGTCCCAGAAGGTTTCCTTGCCCGATTCGGTGGCGAGTCCGTCGGGGGTCCACAGGCGCGGCGAGAAGAGCGCCTCGATGGTGCCCGCCTTGCGCTCGAAGATGTCCATGACCAGGGGAATGCAGATCCACGCGCGCAGCGTGGTGTTGCCGTCGTAATAGCGGTAGGTGTCGAATCCGTCAATGTTCGCGCTGAAATGGGTGTTGATGGCCTTGTGGAGTGCCTCGGCGCGGTCACGGTAGTCCTTGGCCGTACTTTCGGGCTTGCCCAGATTCTCGGCGAGCCATGCGGCGGAACGGTAGGCGTCATAGGCGAGCGTGGCCGTACACAGATTGGCGTTTCCGGCGGGGAACCGTTTTTCCAACTCGTCGCAATCCGACGCAATGACGCCCTCGGGCGTCATCCTGCGCTTGCAGTATTCGAGGCACCAGGTGATGAGGGGCCACAGTTCCTCCGCGGCGGCCCTGTCGCCGCGGGCCAGCGCGAAGCGGGACGCGCCATAGGCAATCATGGCGGCGTCCCCGCGGTCGCCCGCGCCGTTCCAAATATCCGTGCCCTCGGCGATGATCGAACTGGGGATGGGCTTGTATTCGTCGTTCATGAACCGCGCGAAATGGCGGTAGGCGTTGAGCGATGCCTCATCGCCGCCTTCATCACCGAGGAAGGGGAAGAAGGGGCCGGCGTATTCGGCCTGGTCGTTGGCCCAGATGGCGGCGTAGTAGGAGCCGCCGCCGGGGCCGTGCATCAGTCCGCCCTTTGTGGCGAAGATGCTCTCGGCCGCGCGAACTTTTGCGAAGGCGAAGGAGCGGCTGAGATTCGGTTCGGGACATTCAAAGCGCAGCTTGGCCCAAACTCCGGAAACGAAGTCGCGCCGGGCCTTTTCCTCCTGCTGCGGGTCGACCGTGACCGGCTTCTCGGCGCCCTTGCACGCGCCGAACACAAGGCTGAACCGGGCGGACTCGCCGGGATTGAGCGTGAGCTTTCCGCCGTTCACAAGCTGCGCCGTGATCAGGTATTCGCCTTCGACGCCCTTCTTCTCCGGCGTGCGGCGTTCCAGGTCGTCAAACTTCACCTCAACCTTGTGCTTCTTGTCGGTGCTGTTGGTCAGCACGAAATTCTCCAAAACCACAGGCTGCGTGGTCGAGGGAAACAGTGTTCGCTGTATCTCCATGCCGCTTTCCGTTTTGCCCGAAACGGTGAGCAGTCCTTCCAGCAGAAAGCGCGACGGTTTGACTGCGTCCATCCCTTTGCCGTCAATCTTGATCTCCGGCTGCACCGAATTCGCAAAAGTATAGCTCAAACTGGCGTGGGTGTTGTTCGGGACCGTGCGCAGCATGGGCCAGACAAGCTGGCGGTTGAGCGTAAGCAAACTGTCCTTGTCGATGCCATATTTCAGGATAAACGACACCCGGCGTCCGCTCATTTCGATGCCGTCCTCGTGCGCGGCGGGCTGTGCCGCATCGACCTGCCATGCAATGCCGCCCCCGGCATCGAGCGCCCAGCGCGGGGCGGTTTCGGCGGAAGCCGCGGCGGAGGGGAAGGCCATGGACAGGAGCAGCAGCAGTGATGCGGACATGGTTGCGGTAACTCCGTATATGCGAACCCGGAAACAGGCATGAAACCAGAAAAGATAGTGCGCATTTTATGGGCGGCAATGCAAACGACAAGATCGGGGTGGCGGCTTGGAGGGCATGCCAAAGCCGGGACAAGCGTAAAGCATGGTACAGTTGGCGCGCATGGAAGTTATGGCCGTACGCTGAATACGCCCATCGCTCCCGCTTCCCCGCTTTTCCATCAACGGTCGGTGAAAAAACCGCCGGCTCACATGCCACAGCCCTGGTTGCGCCCGCCCGGGATTGTCACGCCGCCCTATTTGAGATTGAGCTTGGCTCCGCACCGTGCGATGAAGGCGTCCAGCGAGAGGGGGTTGTCCCTGGCGGAAAGCCA
>CAZOMH010000288.1:0-5887 GCA_964580415.1 uncultured Nitrospirales bacterium | reverse complement strand
GCGGGAGATTCGGAGTTTCACGCGACTCTTTGGAAGGGCGTGACGGGCAGTCTGCAGAATTTGGGGACGCTGGGCGGGCCTTGGAGTCTCGCGCAAGACGTCAATGCGTCCGGGTATGTCGTGGGGTGGAGCCTCCTGTCGTCGGGTGACGTGCCAGGGGCGGAGAAAATGCCGCTTGCAGACGCGGTGGACGTCCGGTTGTCCACGAGTCCGTCCAAGCTGGTCGGCGCATTCTCTTTTCCGACGCGGATGCATGCGTTTGTGTGGCCCGGTTCTGGTACAATGCAGGACTTGGGAACGCTTGGGGGGCAGGGCAGCATCGCGGTTGCCGTCAATTCCAGCGGGCAAATTGCCGGGACAAGCTATATCGAGGGCGATACGGTGCGCCACGCGGTCCTGTGGGACGCCGACGGGACGATACACGATTTGGGTGGTTTCGGAGGGGCAGATGCGGTGGCGCTGGACATCAACGACAGCGGCACGGTGGTTGGGATGGCGCTGACAGCCGCAGGGGAGTGGCGCGCATTCATTTGGGAGGGCGCGGAACTGGTTGACCTGAACTCGCAGATGAACCTTTCCGGCGTCGGCTGGGTGCTGAAAGAGGCCGACGCGGTTAACAATGCCGGAATGATAGCCGGAACGGGAACGCACGCGGGCCTGAACCGGGCGTTTGTGCTGACGCCGCTGTGAGGGCGGCGCAACGGCCTGGAACACGCATGCCGGACAAGGTGCGGGAGCCTTTGGGGAGGGCTTGCCCGGGGACCTGCGTCAATGGCCGTCCATAACTTCCCGCACTTTGGCCACCAGGTCCTTCATGAGGAACGGTTTTTGCAGAAAGTGGGTTGTTTCCTGCAATTCAGCCTGCCGGGCAATTACATCGGGTGAGAATCCGGACATAAAGAGGCACTTTAGCCGGGGATTGGCGGCAGTAAGGTTCTTGGCCAGATTGCGGCCGTTCATCTCCGGCATGATTACATCGGTCATGAGAAGATCGATTTGCCCGCCATGCAGGCCGGCCAGCCTCAGCGCCTCGCCCGGGGTTCCCGCGGCGAGCACCGTGTAGCCCTGATGTTGGAGCATTGTTGTGGCCAGCCGCAGGAATGCGGGTTCGTCTTCAACGAGGAGGATGGTCTCATTGCCGCGCGCAAACGGCGCGGGAACATTGTTTTGCACGGGGGCCTGCGCTGATACCCCCGCATGCCGGGGGATGTATATATAGAACGCTGTTCCGCAGGCGGGTTCGCTGTACACGTTGATGAAGCCCCCGTTTTGCCTGACAATCCCGTATACCGTCGCCAATCCCAGCCCCGTTCCCTTGCCGATTTCTTTGGTCGTGTAGAACGGTTCGAAGACGTGCGACTGTATTTCCTTGTCCATGCCGCAACCGTTGTCGGATACGGTAAGCAGCACGTAGTCGCCGGGCGCAAAGTCCGTGTAACCGGCGGAGTAGTACTCGTCAACGGTGCGGTTTTCCGTGGAGATGGTGATCAAGCCAACGTCGGCAATGGCATCCCGCGCGTTTACGGAAAGGTTCGCCAGTATTTGGTCAATTTGGGACGGGTCCATTCTTACCTGCCAAAGACCGGTTCCCGGGTGCCATTTGAGTTGGACGCTCTCGCCGATGAGGCGCTGCAGCATCTTGACGAGGCTGGCTACTGTTTCGTTCAGGTCCAGCACTTTGGGCGCGATGATCTGCTTTCGCGCAAAGGCCAGCAGTTGGCGGGTGAGGTCCGCGGAGCGGGTGGCGGCGTTGAATGCCTCCCCGAGATCGGCGCGGAGGGGGCTGTCCGGCGGAAGCTGTCCCATGACCACCTCTGTGTAGCCGATGATTACGGACAGCATGTTGTTGAAATCATGGGCCAGGCCGCCGGCCAGGCGTCCGACGGATTCCATCTTCTGGGCATGCCGCAGTTGTTCTTCGAGTTTGGCTTTGGCCTCTTCGGACCGTCTCTTTTCGGTAATGTCGTGCAGAAACACCACGAAGCGGCCGCCGTCGCCGGGTCTGTATTGGGAGCCGACTTCGACGTCGATAATTGTCCCGTCTTTGCGGCGGTGCCGGGATTCGAAACGGTGTTCGCCCAGGGTCATGATTTTCCTGAGGCGGCCAGTAAGGGCGTCCTCGGTCTCAAAGGCCACCAGATCGGCGGCACGCATGGACAGCAGTTCCTGCTCGGTATAGCCGGTCATCCGGCAGTAGGCTTCGTTGACCTCAAGCAGGTTTCCATCCGGGTCCATCACGATGAATCCGTCCAGGGCGGCTTTGAGGATGGTGCTGTGGCGTTCCTCGCTTTTCCGCAGCACTTCCTCCGTTTGCCTGCGCACGGCTATTTCACCTTCCAGGGCCGCGTTGGCGGTTTCGAGTTCCTCCAGCTTGTCTTCGAGCTTCCGGATGAGCGCCTCGTTGTACTTTTTGAAATAGGTGGTCTCGGGCAATACGGGTTGGCGCGCGGGGGCAAAGCATCCCTTCCTGCTTTGTTCCATGACATTCCCGATGGTTTGAAGGAAGGCATCGGGTTCCTGGGGTTTGACCATGAAGCATTCGGCCCCCAGGCTGAGCGCAAACTCCTCGTCTTTGGGGTCGGTGTATGTGGCCGTGTAGAATACGAAGGGCAGTTCCTTCAGCCGGTCGTTGGATTTCCATTCCCGGCACAGTGAATACCCGTCCATTCCGGGCATGAGTATGTCGGCGATGATCATGTCCGGGGGATTTTCGAGGGCTTTCCCGAGTGCTTCCGCACCGTCGGCGGCGAGGATCACGTTGTAGCCGTGTCCTGTGAGAAGCGCCTGGAGCAGATAGCGGTTCTGTTCGTTGTCGTCGGCGATGAGCAATGTGGTCATGGGGCGTTCCCCTCCGTGTGCGGGTTGCGCGGCAGGTGGGCTTCCACGTCGGCCATGAAGGTGTCCGGATTGATGGGTTTTTCGATATAGCCCGAACACCCGGCGGCCAGGGCCTGTTCGCGGTCTCCGACCATGGCATAGCTGGTTACGGCCACGATGGGCACTTTCTCAAGCTCCGGATTGCTGCGCAGTACCCGCGCGACCTGGTAGCCGTCCATTCCGGGCAACTGGATGTCCAGGAGGATGAGAAGCGGTCTGGTTTGATTTGCAAGGGCGATTCCGGTCCGTCCGTCGCGGGCCTGCGCGACCTCGTAGCCGTGCTTGTTGAGAATAAACGTCACGAGGTAGAGATTCTGTTCGTTGTCCTCAATGACCAGTACTGTCTGTTTCATCGGTTTCTCCAATTGTCAAGACGAGGGGGAGTGTGAAGGAGAAGACGCTGCCAACACCCCACCGGCTTTCCACCCATATCCGCCCGCCGAGTTTCTCGACCAGCCGTTTGCAGATGGACAAACCCAGCCCCGTTCCCTCGTGGTTGCGTGTGAGGCCGGCATCGACCTGCTGGAATGCCTGGAACAGCTTTCCGATATCTTCGGGCTTGATGCCGATTCCGGTGTCCGTTACCCGTGTCAAGAGCTGCTGTTCATGAACGGCGCATGCGACAGTCACGCTTCCGTGCCCGGTAAACTTTATCCCGTTGTTGATCAGATTGATGAGGAGCTGTTCAAAGCGGCGGCGGTCGCCAACAAGTTCCGCGACTCCGTCCGACACGTCCGCCGAGAGGGCAAGTCCCTTCTTTTCGGCCAGCGGTGTTATGGAATGAACGATCTTCTCCACCGATTCGCGCGCGTCAAAGGGTTTTGCCTCGACCACCAACTGGCCCGCCTCAATCTTGGACAGGTCCAGGACGTCGTTGATAAGATCGAGCAGATGGCGCGCGCTTCCCTGCACCATTCCGAGTTGTTTTGCCTGCTCGCTGTTCAGGGGGCCGGGGAGTCCCTGGAGGACAATGCCGGTGAAGCCGATGATGGAATTGAGCGGGGTGCGAAGTTCGTGGGACATGGCCGCCAGGAAGGTGGACTTGAGCCGGTCCGCCGATTCGGCGCGTTCCTTTGCGAGAGCCAGTTCGGCGGTGCGTTCTTTCACCCGCTCTTCAAGCACGGCATTGAGTTTTCTCAGGTCCTCTTCGGCCCGGACGCGGGGAGAAATGTCGGTGAGGGACACAAAGACGCGGGACCAGGAGTTCTCATGGCCCGGGACGATGGCCACGGTCATGTTCACGTGGATGGTGTCCCCGGTGCGGGTGTGGTTGACTGTTTCGGTCTGAAAGATGGTGTTGCCGGCTGCCAGGAAGACCAGTTCCTCGCGGAACAGACCGTAAGACTGTTCCTGGAGCACGGTGGACAGGTGGGCGCACAGGTCCTGTCGTTCTTGATAGCGAAGCAGGGAAAGGGTGGCCCGGTTCACGTCGAGCACTTTCACCATGTCCGCGCAACGCTTGAGCGTTTCGGGGTGGCTTGTGAAATGCGCGCCAAGATCGGTGACTCCGGAACGGCGCAGACTGTCAATGTAGGTTTTTACTTCCGAGAAGTCCTCCTCCCAGAGGGAAGTGGGACTGTCCTCAAAGAGTCCATGATAGCGCGCCTCGCTTTCGCGCAGGGCCGATTCCACCCGTTTGCGTTCACTGACATCGCGAACCACGGCCTGGAGGAGAATCTCTCCGCCCAGTTCAAGACGGTTCAGGTTCACTTCGGCGGCAAAGGGCACCCGGTCGAGGCGGCAGTGCTGCCAGTCGAAGAGCTGCGGTTTTCCCGCAAGTGCGCGGGCTATGTTTTCCAGGGCGCCGTCCTTTGACGGGCGTCCGTCCGGCTGTGCGGGCGGGGAAAAATCGAACGGGTGGGCGTCGAGAATTTGTTCGCGTGTGCAGCCGAACATCGTCAGCGTGCGGGCGTTGCAGTCAATGAAATGATCGCCGCTCATGAGCAGGATGGCATCGTCCGCGGTTTCGAAAAGGGTGCGGTGCTTGAGCTCGCTTTCGTGGAGGGCCTGCTCGGTCTGTTTTTCGGCGCTTAAGTCCCGGATGGTCTCAATGGCGCCGCAACGCCGTCCGTTCTGGTCGAGGAGTATGCGCGCCGCACCCCAGAGGTGGGCCCCTTGTCCGGCCCGCAGGCCGGGAATGAATGTTTCGGCGTAAAGGGTGTCGTCGGCCCGCCGGACGTATTTGTAGCCGGCCTCCAGTTCTTGCGAGGAGATGTCGAGGAGATCGATGAGAATGGGGTGGCGGGCGCCGAAGAAGGGTTCCGCATAGGCAAAGTCCCCGCGGCCCAGCACCGCCTTCTTTCCCACGCCTGTCATGACTTCACAGGCGCGGTTCCAGGCGATAACCCGCTTTTCCCGGTCAAGGACGAAGGTTGCGTCCGGCAGAAACTCGATGATGTTTTCGAGCAGTTGATTTACCGCCAGCCTTTCCGCTTCGGCCTTTGCGTGTTCGACACGGGTGCGCAGGGCGGTGATGCCGTACGCGACGTCGTCGGCCGTCTCGGTCAGGAGGCGGAGTTCTTCGGTGTCGAAAGTGCCGGCCTGGGCGGCGTAGAGCATAAGCGCGCCAAAGGCGGCGCCGTTTTGCCTGAGCGGCAGCGCCACGCAACTGGCATAACCGCGCCTGACGGCGTCCTCGCGCCAGGGTTGAAAGTCGGGGTCGGTCGTGACGTTTTGAAAGACGGCGGGGGTGGAGGTTCTTATGGCCCTGCCGACAGGGCCTCTTCCCCGCTCATTGTCCGCCCAGGTGATATTTGCGCGTTCAAGATAGCCTTCCTCGAAGCCGGCTTTGGCGACGGGGTTTACAGTCTGCTCCGGGTTGTTCACTTTGTAGCCGATCCAGGCCAGGCGGTATCCGCCCACTTCGATGAGGATTCGGCATACATCCTGAAGGAAGTCGTCTTCTTTGGCGGCGTGAACGAGGGTTTGGTTTACCTGGCTCAGGGTAATCAGCGCCCGCCGGACCGCAGCCGATTCCCTTTCGGTGCGGACCTGTTGGGAAATATCCGTG
>CAZOMH010000287.1:0-5907 GCA_964580415.1 uncultured Nitrospirales bacterium | reverse complement strand
CTCCATTGCTGCGTGGCGATCCGGTGTGACGCGAAAGTACCCAACGGCAATGCGTGCATGGTGGGGCTGTACGACAGCAAGGCCAATGCCTCCGTTGCGCAGCGGGTGTTGACCATCGCGGAGACCACGGGCAAGTACGCGGTGATCGACCTTGGTGTGCATCAACTTCATAATGATATGTACGTCTGGGTATCGCCCATGAACAATCCCAACGAGGTGGACGCAGTGTCGGTGGACCGGATTTTCTTTATGCGCTGATGTGCGCGGCGTTGCGCATATCAAAGCACGTCATTGCGAGCCCCGGACCGCCCACGGCGGCGATTCGCGGCTGAAAGTTCGGCGCGTAGGCGACCAGAACCGGAGCAATTTTGGAGTGCGGTGGCAAAGCGCAGCGGCGACACCGCTTTGGCCGGCCTGACGCGCGCGAAAGGAGCCAAAGCGGCGTCGTTGCCGCCGCAGTCCATATGGGACGGCAGCGCGCACTGAAAGGCTTTGTGCTTTTCTCGTTCCCAAGCTCTACTTGGGAACGCACTTGTCCGCGAAGTTGCACGACCCGCCGCCGGGACATGGCCACCGCACTCAAAAAAATGTGTCCGTCCCGACCCCAGTCGTGTTCACCTTTCTTCTTCGAATCGCTGGCGCTGGCCGCCGGGCAGGCGTCGTGAGAAAAATAGGGGTCTTCGGGCTACTGCGCGGCCTTTGCGCTCGACACCCGGATGAATTGCCGTTTCGTCAATCCGGAGGCAAGTTCTCTTGCCTCAATGGTCCACACGCCGGGCGTGTCGTTGGGGGCGAACGCCAGGGTGAGGTCGAGCTTTCCATCTGCGGCCCCGTAGAACCCGCTGAACTCGCCCGGACGTCCGTCCGGGTCGGAGATGCGCAGTTCCACCGGCACCACGGCGTCGATGTTCTTGCCGGTTCCGTCCGTGACGGCGATTGCAATGCGACACTCCGTGGAACGCGCCGTTTCTTTGGGCGCTTCAATGGTGACTCGCTCAACGGGGGCGTCCGTGACAAGCCACAGTCCCCCGTCTCCCGGTCCGAGTTCCACCGGCCAGCGGGTTATGCCATCGGCCGACACCGTCTCGATCTTCCGGTGTTCCACCAGGTCATACGCGAATCCGGCCGCTTTGCGCACGCCAAACTCCGCCGCGGCGTCGGTGCCCTGCTCCATCACCAGGTGATGCTGGCCCACATAGTCGCCGAACTCGCGCCGGTCGTTGATGGCGAAGACATAGTCCGAGGTGCCGCAACGCCGCAGGTAGGGAATCACGTCGGGGGTGGAGGAAACAGCGTAGTCCTGATGGCGTGCGGCGAGTTGTTCGGACAGCGTCTTGGCCCGGTCCAACAAGGCCGCCTTATCGGCGTCCGCCTGCTTGGTGCGTTCGTAGCGGGGCACGACGATGTCGGGCTTCACTGCAGGACAGAGCCGGTCATCCCCCACTATCACGCCGCCGGCACGCTGGAAGTCGTTCGCTTTCTGCACGACCGATGCCGTCAGCACATCGCAGTCCATCATGACCAGCACCTTGTAGCCTTCCAGTCCCGACTTCAGGATGGTTTCCTCGTAGACGATTTCCGGCTGGATATGGGCGTATTGCAGCAAGTGGTACGCATCACCGCCCCAGGAACCGCCCCAGCCGTAGGTGCCCCGTCCGGCGAACATGGCGGAAGAAAAGCTTTCCAGAAAGGCAACGTCCGAAGGCACGGCCGGCACCTGGAGCAGTGTCGGGCCGAGGGGCTCAACCACATCGGAAACCAGCGTTTTCAGCGCGCGCCGGGTTTCGGGGTGGGTGTAACGGTAGACGCTGTACCCTTCCGTCGGAACGAGCGACTGCCAGCCGTGGTACATGATGCCCTTGACGGGCCGGGATATCTTGGTCCAGAACGCCTCGCGCAGGTGCGCGGGCGCGATGGTGATGTAGTCCGCGTCGGGATCACGGTCCTCCCAGGGCGATGCTGCGGCCGAGGTCGCTGCGGGAGCGT
The DNA here is from genome assembly GCA_964580415.1 of uncultured Nitrospirales bacterium. Classification (GTDB taxonomy): domain Bacteria; phylum Hydrogenedentota; class Hydrogenedentia; order Hydrogenedentales; family CAITNO01; genus CAITNO01. The sequence goes on along the minus strand of CAZOMH010000287.1, from coordinate 3,921 downwards.
CCATCGGGGCCGTCTGTGAGCGATACCAGATGATCTGCGTCATCTTCATCACGCCCTGCCCTTCGGGGCCGCCCTTTGCCATGGCAAAGAGTTCGTCCGTGGTCAGGCCGATGCGGATGGGGTCGGGGTAGCTGTAGGTCCAGTGGGAGATGAAGTCCACATTGCCGCCGCTGCCCCAGAGTGCGGGAACGCGCACGGCGGGATCAAAAAAGGTCCACAGGTCCTTTCTCGCGGTCGATTTCAGGCCGTTGTTTATCGCCGAGTGCAATGCGTTCCAACCGTCGCCCTCCCGCCAGAACCAGCGGTAGAACCGAAGCAGGTCATCATCATCGGGCACAACGCGGTCTTGCGGAAACCCTTTGATGTCGCCATAACGAAGCCCGCTCTTTGTGCCGGGGATTTCGGGATAACCCTTTCCCGTGGCCGCCTGGCAGCGCTCCTTGTCGTGATCATGAAAGCAGAGCTGCGTGCCGTCGCGGACCTCGGTGTCCGTGAGCGCACCCTCAAACGCGGGGAAAGCGCCGTAGGTTTGCGCGATGGAGGTGCCCACGTTGCGCGCGAAGGTGGTCACTTCGGGGAAGTTGCAGCAGATGTTCGGGCTTGCATAGGGCTTGCCCGAGGCGTCCACGCGCAGGAATTGCGGCTTGTTTTCCAGCCAACTGCCGGGACTCACGCTGATGATGATGCCCAGATCGTTGACCAGCGCCTGGTCCAGCATTTTATAGCTCGCGGGAAGTTCCTTGTCGCTCACGGCCTGGGTGGGGGCTGCGGCGTCCCAGATTCTCGGGAAATCGCAGCGCAGGCCGAGGCAGTGGCTGAAGCCGATGTCCTTGAGTTCGGGCAGATACTTGGACACTTCCTCCACACCGCCAATACCCCACATGACCACCGGCATCCTGTGCGGCGGCTTGCGGGCAACGATATCCATTTGGAATTGATCCCGGTCCGCGTGGGCCGCATCGCCTTCGCCGAACCGGAAAGCGACGGTCACCGTGTAGGTGCCGGGGCGAAGGCTGGTGTCGAGGGTGTATTCGAGAACCTGCGACGCGCCCGGCGCGAGTTCCGCAATGGGATATGCCGTGGAAGCCAGGCCAGCGATATTGACCTCCGCGTTGAGGCTGAAAATAGGCTGGCGGGTGTTGTTTGTCACGCGGAACTTCAGCGTCGGGGCGGTTTCCATCCGCACATAGGCGGCCCGGAGATATTCCTGCGAAACGCTTACGGGGCGGAATTCGCGTGCTCCGGAGGTGATGCGGATTTCGTCAAGACGGCCCGGGAAACCGTGGTAGTAGCTTCCGATGCGGTCCCCCAGGGAAAGCCCGTGCGCGCCCGGGCTAATGCTGCCGCGTCCTGACTTGGTGGCCCCGCCCAGCGAATGCCCGTCCTGAAAGAAACACACGGTTCCCGCGCCGTCGTAGGTCAGGGCGAGGTGCGTCCATTTGCCCGGTTTAAGGGAGGGCAGATCGGCCGACCACCAGGTGTCCGACTCTCCGCCAAAACCGAGTGTTACCCGCAGTCGCCGCTGTCCCTGTTTGTTTGGCGTTTCCATGATCCATTGGTAATCCGTGTGGGCGACATACTTCTTGTCCAGCAGGAACGCCTCGCCATAGCCGGACGGCGCTTCATTGGGACAAGCCCACAGCTCGATGGTGAACGGTCCCTTGGGCGACAGTTCGGGCGCGCTGGGCACCACCACGGCGTGATGCACATCTTCCACGGGCCATCCGGGAAAGGATTCGATGCATCCGCCAAAGCGCCCGTCGGGACGCAGCGCGGCGCCCTCCAGTTTTCCGTCGTGTCCCTTTCCGGAGGCATCCCTGATCACGGCGTCGGTGTCATCGAAATGCCAGCAGGCGATTACGTGGCTGCCCGTCGCGTCGTCGCCCGCGTAGGCATCCTGCCAGGGTTCCGCAGTCTGGGCATTGAGCGGGCCGCAGCAGAGGAGCACGGCGGTGAGCAACGGAATGAACGTGGCAAAACGCGATACACAGGCTGAGACGGGAAAGGGATGATTAGCGGTCATTGGGACGCCTTCATGGCCTCCAAGGCTTCCACGTCGGCCAAGTCCTTCGTGCGTCCCGTGGCCCGCTTGTTTCGGATGAGGTCGTCGATGGACAGGACGTGCATCTGAATGCCCTCGATGTCCAGCGAAAGTGCGTTCTTGAACGCGGCGTCAAACTGGAGTCCTGATGCGGCGGTGAGGATGTCTATGCGCCTGGGGGCAACCCCTATCTGGAAAACGGTGCCCTCCTGCTGGAGGTCCTGAAGGGTCAGTTCGTGCAGGGGCGCTCCGAAGCGGGCGAGGGCGCGCAGGACCGCCTCGGCGTTCTCCCGCGACGGCATGACCCAGAGGTCCATATCCACCGTCGCGCGCGGGTATCCATGGACGGCGAGCGCATAGGCGCCGACAAGAAGGAACTTAACCTTCTCGGCGGACAACTCTTGTAACATCTCTCTGTAGTCTTCGTTCAGCATCGAAACGTTTGCTCAGCGAAACGACTTCGCGGGTGAGGGGCCATACCAGGGCTATCCGTTCGGCCGGGGAGCCGGGAACGAACGCATCGTTCTTTTGATCGGAAATTCGGCGCAAGACGGTCACTTTTCTTTCCATGTGCTGATGATAGCATTGCGGTCACCAGCCGTCAACAGGCAGACAGCCCGGGAAAGACGGACATGTTTATGTGTCTCTTGGGAGGGTGGGCTTCGGTGCCTGACCGTTATCGGACCACGGGCTCTCCGGGTGTTACGAAGCGGACGGGGTCCACCTGTTTTGAGGGCTTTTTCGGCACATTGCCATTGTCCGAGTTTGATCCGTGACCACCTTCTTCCGGCGCAGTCCCCTCGTCGAGCGTCATAGAACCCGTGATCTTCACGCCCATGTCCTGTGAGTTCTTGCCCGCCGGCGCATGTTTGCTGCTTCCCTTTGCGGGGTTGCCGCCGGTGGGGTCGCCGAGAAGTTCTCCGTAAGTTTGCATGAGGTCGGTCAGGGGCTTGAGCTGATCGCCCAGTTGCAGGTTGAACTCCAGGTTCATGTCGCAGCGGACCAGTTTGCCGTTGGCCGTGTCGAAATAGATGGTGTTTTTGCCGGCCACGCTGAACAGGGGCATGGCAAAACTGAGCAGTCCGTCGAGTCCGCCTGACTGGGCTGTGAGCGATCCGCCGGTTTGGCTTGAATCCATCACCTGCTGGACCACGGCGCACTGGCGGCCGTTAATCGTGTTGTAGCCGGTGAACGTGTTGTGCGTCACCGTCTTGACGCCGCTGCCGAGGCCGGGCACGGGCATGAGGAATTCCGAGGTCCATTGCGCGTTGGGCTGAAGCCCGGCGTTCTCCATGCTGTCGGATGAAAGCTTGGTCATGGGCGCGAGCATTTGCTCGAAGCCTTCCGCACCGCTCAGTTTTGTGATCTCGCCGTTTTTCGCCACGGTCATGCGGATGGTCTGCTTGAAGAATTCGAGGGACGGAATGAGTCCCAGGCTGATCCCCTGGCTGGAATCGATTTTCGTTGCCGAGTTCATTTTGAGCTGCGTGCTTTCCGGGCTTTGGTGCAGCTTAATGGGACTGCCCATGAATTCCCCGGTCATGTCCGCGTTCTTGAAGGTTAGCGCAAGGTCTCCCGATCCGTCCGGAGCGACGGTTTCGGTGTTTAACGCCATGCGGGAGTTGAAGTCCATGTCGATCTTCGCCCCCTGCCCGAGATCGATCCCCATGCCGTGGATGTTGGCATCAATGCCGTAGTAGTCCGTTTCGCCCGGCACGAAGTGGTAGGAGAAGGGACTGTTGTTGGCGGCCGCTTTTGGTGCCAGGGAAGGTTGTCCGACGGTTTCGGTTGATGCGGGGACCGCAGGCGGCGGCGTGGTTTTGGCGGGGACACGGGCGGGTGGCGGAGTGTATTGTTCCGCGGCTGCGCGCAGTGCCGAT
>CAZOMH010000286.1:0-5917 GCA_964580415.1 uncultured Nitrospirales bacterium | reverse complement strand
CATTTGACAGCCGAGGGCGGTTGCCCTGCATTTGACAGCCGAGGGCGGCTGTCCTGCATTTGACAGCCGAGGGCGGCTGTCCTACATGTGGCGGCCGAAGCGGCTACGCAATGAATTCAAGGCAGGCGGGACGCCTGCGGTACTTGGAAAGGAAACGGTTTTATTATGTTTGGCGGTTTGGGTGATATGGCGAAGATGGGCGCTTTGCTGAAGCAGGCGATGGAGATGAAGGGGAGCATTGAGGAGGCGCGGGCGGAGTTGGCGAAGATGGAGATTGATGTGAGTGTCGGGGCGGACCCGGACACGGTCACGGTGCGGATGAACGGGGGGATGGAGGTGGTTTCGCTGAAGATTAGTCCGGAACTGTTTGCAATGGGTCCGGAGATGGTGGAGTCGATGACGCAGGCGGCGGTAAACAAGGCTGTGCAGACGGTGCAGGCGCGGATTGCGGAGAAGCTGGGCCCGATGGCGAGTGAAATGAATATTCCGGGGCTGACGTAACCGTGCGGGCGGTGTTTTTCGGCACGCCGGAACTGGCGGTGCCCAGTCTGGCCCGTGCCGCGGAGCGGCATGAGGTGGTGGCGGCGGTGTGCCAGCCGGACAAACCGCAGGGGCGCAGCGGCACGCCCACTCCCCCGCCGGTGAAGGTGTGGGCGGTGGAGCACGGAATTTCGGTTCACCAGCCGACGAAGCTAAATGACGGCACTTTTGAGGCGTGGCTGCGGGAGCAGCGGCCCGATGTGGGGCTCATGGCTGCCTATGGACGGCTGCTGAAGCAGCCGATTCTGGATGTGCCGCCGATGGGCTGGCTGAATGTGCATCCGAGCCTGCTGCCGCGCTGGCGCGGCCCCTCCCCCATCCAGACGGCCATCCTCGCGGGAGACGCGGAAACGGGCGTGACGATCATGCGGGTTATCCTGGAAATGGACGCAGGGGACATTGTGCTGCAGGAGCGTACGCCCATCGGTCCCGATGAGACCTCGCAGGAACTGTCGGACCGGCTGGCGGTGATGGGCGCGGAGATGCTGGTGAAGGCAATGGCTCTGGTGGAACAGGGCGCGACGCAGGACCGGCCGCAGGACCCGGCGCAGGTGGTGTTTTGCTCCATGTTCAGCAAGGAGGACGGGCGGATACGGTGGGACGGGCCTGCAGGACGGATTCACAACCGGGTGCGGGCTTCGATTCCGTGGCCCGTGGCGCAGTGCCTCTACGGCGGCGAGGTGTGCCGCATTTTGAAGACGACGCCGGTGGACATTCCCACCGATGCGGTACCGGGCACGGTGACGCAGGTACACAAGGATCGGGTATTGGTGGCGACGGGCGAGGGTCAACTTGCGATCCTTCGCTTTCAGGCACCGGGTAAAAAGGCGATGGACATGTCGGCATTTCTGCTGGGCCGTCGCATAGAACCGGGCGAACGGTTCGAGGAAATCCACTAAATGCCTGTTGATCCGGTTCGTGACGCGGCGATTGACGTGCTGCTGCGGGTGTTTGAGCGGGGCGTCCATCTGGAAGAGTCGCTCGACAAGACCATCCGGCGCAAGGGCGGGCTGCTGAGCCCGCAGGGCCGCCGTTTTCTGTCGCAAATCAGCTACGGCACCGTGCGCAACAAGTTGTTGTGCGACCATGTGCTGAGCGGCCTGTGCGACCAACCGCTGGACGACCTCCCCCCCGCCATCCTGACCGTGCTACGCATGGCGATCTTCCAGTCGCTTTTCTGCAACCAGGTGACGCGGCCGGCCATGGTACACACGGCGGTGGACCTGTCGCAGAAACGGGGTCATGCGGGGCTGGCGCGGATGACCAACGCGATCCTGCGCAAGGCGCCGGAAACCCTTGAGGATATCCGCTTTCCCGACCCGGCCACGGACATGGTGGCCTATCTGCGGCTGCGCTATTCGCTGCCCCGGTGGATGGCGCGGGAGTGGGTGGAACGCTTCGGCCCGGCGGGCGCGGAGCAGTTTTGCGCGCGGATGAACACGCAGGCGCCGATGAGCCTGCGGGTAAACACGCTGAAGACGACGCCGGAGGAACTGGCGCGGCATTTGGAGAAATCGGGCATCCTGACGGCGCACGCCACGGCAATTCCGGAGGAATTGACCGTGGTGGACGGGAAGAACCCCATCGACACGCGGTGGTTCGAGCAGGGCCATTTCCTGGTGCAGGACCCGGCGTCGATGCTTCCGCCGCACCTGCTGGAACCGCAGGCGGGGGAACAGGTATTAGACCTGTGCGCCGCGCCGGGCGGGAAGACCACGCACATTGCACAGTTGACCGGCGGCGGGGCGCGGTTGACGGCGATGGATTCAGTGCGGCGGCGGCTTTGGATGGTACGGGACAATTTTGCCCGGCTCGACTATCCCGAATGCGCGATTGTGTGCGGCGACGGCGTCCAGCCCCCCTTTGCGGCGGGCCAGTTTGACCGTGTTTTGGTGGATGCGCCCTGTTCGGGACTGGGCACACTGCGCCGTCATCCCGATTTGAAATGGCATGTGACGCCGGAAACGGTGGCGCGGCTGGCGGAAACCCAGCAATCCCTCTTGCGCAGGGGGCTGGAACTTTGCAAGAATGGTGGCCTTGTCGTCTATTCCGTTTGCACCTTCACCCGGCAGGAAACCGTTGAAACGGTCGATTCCGTGCTGTCGGAAGGACTTTGCGAACCCGAAGACGGCCCGGAGTTGCTCTTACCGTGGAAAACAGCCCAGGGACAATACCAGACCGACCCGCTCGACGGAGCCTTGGACGCATTCTTCTTGATGCGGCTGCGGAGGCGATCCTAGGCGTTTTCTTTTTCATGCTGCGCTTCGTGGCCTGGAGCATCCAATGGTCCGTGGCGCTGACGGTGTTTCTGCTGGTAATGGCGGGCGCGGGGTATTATGTGTTCATGTACGCCATCGAGGGGGGGCAGCACGTGGCGGTGCCGGCCATCGTTGAAATGCCGGTAACCGACGCGGCGGCGCTGCTGGGTGAACGCGGGCTGGAAATGGGCCGCCAGGATCAGGTCCCCCATCCCACCATTCCGAAATTCTACGTCATCAGCCAGCGTCCCCCGGCGGGCAAGGTGGTGCGCATGGGCCGCCGCGTGGACACGGTGGTCAGCATGGGGCAGGACTTTCTGAAGGCACCGGACGTGCGCAACATGCCGCTGGAAGACGCGCGCCGCGCGGTGACGCAGGCGCGGTTCCGTGTGGGCAGCCTGGCGCGGATTCCCTCGGAGGCGGCGCGGGACACCGTGCTTTCGCAAGACCCGCCGCCGGGCGGCGATCTGGCCAGCCAAGGGGATATTCACCTGCTGCTCAGCGCGGGTACGCAGCGGGCCAGCGACCTGATGCCCGATCTGCGGGGGATGAAGATTACCGACATCGCGGCGGTCATGGCGCCGTACGGGGTGACACTGGTGGCGAATGAGACGGATATTCCCGATGCGCCGCTGGATGTGGTGCTCGGGCAGAGTCCGCTGCCGGAAACCCTGATTTACCCGAACCAGGTGATTAGCTACGAGTACAAGCCGTCGCGGGAAGCGGTGGCCCCCACGCAGCGTTTCCAGGCGGATGTGCGGCACCAGATGCCCTATGACTGGTACGGCCGCGACGTCCGGGTGGATGTGCTGGACCGGTCGGGCGCGCGCCAGACGGTGTGGCGCAAGCCGCCGTCGTTTGACGATGAATCGCGGAACACCTACGTTGCGGGCACGGCCATCCGCCTGCCGGTGACGTATATTGACGAGGCGGTGGTTGAGATTAATGTGGACAACAAGGTGGAGGCGTCGTACCGGCTGAAGGCCGGCGGCGCGCCGGAAGTGGCGGGCGCGGCACCGGGCGGGGCGCCGCCGCCGACGCCCCGCTAAGACGGGGCCCCAAACAGCAAACTTTACCGGAGCAGCACGCAGAACATGAAGATCAAGGTTTCCCCCTCCCTTTTGGCCAGCGATTTCGGGCGGCTTGGCGAGCAAATCCACGAGGTGATCGACGCCGGGGCGGACATGATCCACTTCGACATCATGGACGGGCATTTCGTTCCGAACATCACCATGGGACCGCCGGTCCTGGCGAGCCTGCGCCGCCACTGCACGGTGCCCATGGATGTACACCTGATGATTACGGAGCCGGAGCAGTACGTGGACGACTTTGTGCAGGCGGGGGCGGACATCATCACGTTCCACATCGAAGCCTGCCGTCATCCGCACCGGCTGCTGACGCGAATACAGGACCTGGGCTGCAAGGCCGGGCTGGTGCTGAATCCGGGGACGTCGGAAGACGAGATCGAGTATCTGGCCAACATGGTGGACATGGTGCTGATTATGTCGGTCAATCCGGGCTTCGGCGGGCAGGCCTTCATCGGCGACATGGTGCGCAAGATAGAAAATGTGCGCGCCATGATCGGTGACCGGGACCTTGAGGTGGACGGCGGGATTGACGAGACCACGGTCAAACAGGTGGTGGATGCGGGCGCGAATGTGCTGGTCGCGGGGTCGTATATTTTCCGGCACCCGTCTTACCTGGAAGCGATTGAGACGCTGAAAGCGGCGGGGGAAGGATGAGGGACGGGATTCCGGGATTTGGGATTGGGATGCCCGGGGTGGCTGAGTGCGTTGGACGAAGACTTCTGGACGATATGGACGGTATGACGCCGACTGGAAAGCCGAACTGGTTGCTGTGGTTTTTGGTTGGCAGTCTGTGATTTGCGGGTATTTGTTTTCTTGGGTTGCAATTTGCGCCGTATAACGGCGGGAGGTCGGGCCATGCATGCAGTCACGCGTATGGTGACGGTTGGAATGCTGTTGGGGGCGATGATTTCGGGGGCAAATGCCCGGGCCGAGGGTGCCAAACCGGCACAGTCCGAGACGGACCGGGCGCAGCAGTGGGCGGCAGCCTACTTTGAAGGCAACAAGGATTCCTCGAATCTTGCCAACCCTCTCCCCTTCTTTTCGTTTGTCTATGACGGCAAGCCATCGTCCGAGTTCCTGAGTTCCTGGAAGTGGGAGGCTGCGATCACAAGCAGCGACGGACGGGAACTGTATACGGTCACCTACACCGACCCCGGGACGAAGATGCAGGTGCGGGCCGACGGGCGCCGTTACACTGACTTTCCCACGGTGGAATGGACCATTCATTTCAAGCACACGGGCACCGAAGATTCGCCCATCCTGTCCGACATCATGGCCATGGACGCGACCCTCACCGGTGATGCGGGCGCGGAATTCACGCTGCACCGCAACAAGGGCGACAACTGCACCGCGGACAGTTTTGAACCCATCCACGAGCCGCTGCCCGCGAAGGCAGACATTACGGTGGCCAACACGGGCGGACGGCCAACCCAGACTTCATTCCCGTACTTCAACATCCAGGCCGGCAACCGGGGATTCATCGTCGCCGTGAGCTGGGCGGGGCAGTGGGTGACACGGTTTGCCCGCGACGAAAACAGCGGGCTGCGCATCCGGGCCGGGCAGGAGAAAACCCATTTTCTGCTGCATCCGGGCGAGGAGGTGCGCGGGCCGATGATGGTGATCCAGTTTTATGAGGGGTCCCGGAGCCGCGCGCAAAACGTGTGGCGGCAGTGGATGATCGCGCACAACATGCCGCATCCGGGGGGGAAACAACTGCCTTTGCCGCAGTTGAACGCGTGCAGTTCACACCAGTTCGGCGAGATGATCAACGCCAACAGCGACAACCAGATGTTCTTCGTGGACAAATACCTCGAACGGGGGATCAAGCTGGACTATTGGTGGATGGATGCCGGGTGGTACCCGTGCGACGGCCAATGGCCCAAGACAGGCACCTGGGAGGTGGACCAGAGCCGGTTCCCGGGCGGGTTCAAGCCCATCACCGACCACGCGCGGTCCAAAGGGGTCCGAAGCATCGTGTGGTTTGAACCGGAACGCGTAACCCTGGACTCGAAACTCGACGTGGAACATCCG
>CAZOMH010000285.1:0-5944 GCA_964580415.1 uncultured Nitrospirales bacterium | reverse complement strand
CTCATCCGCGACATCGTCCATCTGGCCCGCGACCCCGAGCTGCGCCCCCACATCCTGTTCATCGAGAACTACGACATCAACGTGGCCCGCTACATGCTCCAGGGCGTGGACTGCTGGCTGAACACGCCGCGCCGGCCCATGGAGGCCAGCGGCACCAGCGGCATGAAGGCCGCGGCCAACGGCGCGCTCAACATCAGCATTCCCGACGGCTGGTGGTGCGAGGCCGAGGGGCTGGGCGAAAACGGATGGAGCATCGGCAAGGGCGAAATGTACGACACCACCGAGGAACAGGATATCGTCGAAAGCGCGGCCCTCTATGAAATTCTCGAGAACGATGTCGTTCCCATGTTCTACAACCGCGGACGTGACGGACTGCCCCGCGAGTGGATCGCGCGCATGAAGACCGCTGTCCGCACCATATGTCCCATCTTCAACACCTACCGCATGGTTGAAGAATACGCCGCGCACTTCTACATCCCCTGCTGCCGCCGCCGCGAGGCCATGTTTGTGGACGACCGCGCCCCGGTCTACCGTCTCGCCGACTGGAAGTCCCACGTGCGGCAGGCGTGGGGCGGCGTCCGCGTCACCGGCGTTGACTCCGGCCCCACAGAGGGACTTGTCTGGGGAAACAGTCTTCATGTCTCCGCCGAAGTGCAACTGGGCGACCTGCGCCCCGGCGACGTGCGCATAGAGGTCTTCTACGGACTCCCGGACGCCAAGGGGCAGCTCCCCAGCGGTCACCGCGAGGTCATGGACTGCACCAAGAATCTCGGCAACGGCGCGTACCGTTTTGAAGGCGCCGTGCCCTGCCAGCAAAGCGGCCAACTCGGCTTCACCGTCCGCGTCATGCCCCACCACATGGACCTGTTCCACGAGCACGAGATGGGCCTCATCGTCTGGGCATAGAAGCAGGTGCCCGGAGAATCGAAACAGAAATCAGCGCCCCCGTTGCCGGTTGCACGGAAACGGGGGCGCTGTTATTGCGTGTGTCTCTGCGGGGCGGTTACTGCGGGGCCATCACCGTCACATCCTGCCGGCGTTCGGCGGGTGTCACGGCAAGCGCTTCCAGTTTTCCGGCGCGCAGGACCCCCTCCACGGTTGTGTTGCCGGGGGCGTGCAGTTTGAACTGCACATCCCAATCCCCGGGCCAGGCGGGGAACAGCACGATCTGTTTGCCGTCGGCCTGCATCAGCATGGTCTGGGCGGTGTTGAGCAGGTTTCCGCCGTGGTCCTGGTCGGGCACCCAGTCATAATTGGGGCCCCAGAACGCGGGAAAGCGGCTGCCTTCGTGTTTGCGCCCGGCGTTGGCAACGAGCATTCTGCGCGCCTCTTCCGCGCGTCCCAGCATGGCCGCCTGAACCGCGTTCTGCTGCCAGCCGTTGAAGGCCTTTTCCACACGCGCATCGAAGGTGTCCTGCGCGATCTGAAGGCCGGGCTTCCCCGCGCCGTAAAGCCGGAAGGGAAACAGTGCGTAGAGTTCGGGGTTCTCGCAGTTGCCCCGGCCCGCAAAAGTCCTCGCGGGAAGAATGACCTGTTTGTCCCCGCGCCTGCCGGTCGGCAGTTCAGGCAGTTCGGCGAGCAGTTTTGTCCAACGCGAGCGCATGTCCGCATCGACGCTGGTTTCGGGCAGCGCGAGCAGCCGCGGCAGCACTGCGCGCAGTCCGGCCACGCAGGGCGTGTCGTTGGTCACGCCCTCCTGGTAGGTCTCGATGGACTGGGTCGGGTCGATCAACAGTTTGCCGTCGCCGTCGCGCTTAAAGCGCGAATCGAAGTATCGCAGCATCGCATCGGCCCAGGGCGCCAGCTTTTCCTTCACCAACGCCTCGTCACCCGTATGATCGTAATAGTCCAGCATCATCATGGTCAGGTCGAGCCCGCTCGACCATATCCAGCGGATGTAGGGGTTGACCATCTCGCCGGTCTTCAGGCCGTCCCGCTTCCAGCCATAGTCAATGTTGCAGTACATACCCCAGAAGTTCATCGTCTCCGCCATGACCGCGCCGTCGCAGTGGAACCAGAGCCGCGTGCGGGCCTCGGCCAGCGGAAGCGAGTCGAGATACATCTTGAACAGCGGCTGCATCAGGTCGTAGTCGCCGGAGGCGAGCATGGGCCAATAGGGCAGGCGCGTGTTCTGCCACCAATAGGCGCTTCCCCACTGGCGGTAGTCCGGGTCCGACTTGAGTTCGCCCTTGTCGCGCCATTCCACGGTGAATATGGAGCCGTTGAACTTTATCGGCTGGGCGCCGCGCCCGCCGCAGGCGTTCATCCAGCGCTGGAGCGCGTAGTTCTGCGTGACTGCCGGCGCGTCTGCGTCGCCGCCGATGCGGACCCAGCTCCGGTCCCAGAACTCCCGCCACCAGCGTTCGTGGCCGGCAAGGGCCGCGTCCGCATCCACGGACCGCGCCTTCTCGATCAGCGCGGACAACTGTTTCCGCCATTCTTCAGCAGAAGAGGTCTGTGCCGTCAGGGGATAGATTTCGACTTGATGACGCCGGGCCGCGTTTCCGGACCGGAGCGTCTTCAGGTCTTTTCGGACCAGGCCGTCTCCCGTGACCGTTGCGCCAAAAGTGCGGTTCAGCAGGGGGTCCGAAAACCGGTCCATCACGGATTCCATGCCCTGGAGTTTCATGCCGGCAGGCCACACCGACGTCTCATTGCGGTGATACCAGGTAACCCGCTCCGGGGTATCCTCCACGAACACATCGGGCACCACCGTGCCCGCCTCCGCGGTTTCCACGTCGCGGTTCGACTTGAATTCCGTGTCCGTGAGGGGGCGCGTTTCGGTGCGCCACGGTTCGGAACGCACCGTCATTTCGGACGGCGCCGCGCTTTCCGCCCGCACGCAAATCACCGGGCGGTTCGCATCGACCCACACACGCAGCGCAGCCTCGGTCGATCCTTCGCCGCCGGAAATCTCGATCCGTCCCTCGTGCAGTTTCAATTCCTGCCGGAAAACGCCGCCCTTCGTGAACGGTGACGGCGCAAGCGTCACACGCACACGGCCGAGCTTCAGCAGTTGGTAGTTCTGGTCCCAGGCGTCGGTTTTGCTGATCAGCAGCAGCAGGTCGCCGTTGTCCTCGACCCACACATTCATGCCGATATCGCCGTTCCCAACGGGCATCGATCCGGACGAGTCCCCGCCGGGCGTGTCCCAAAGCACGTTGCATGCGTCCGGCAACGGGGCGGCTCCCGTTTCGTCTGAGAATGCGGCGGATGCAGCCAGCAGCGTGATGGCGGCCGCCTTCAGAATGCTGTGCATGGCCTTCTCCCGCGAGTCTTGTGTTTGGGCCCTTTGTGTCCGCCGGCGGCTGCCTCAGGCTGCCGGCGCGGCGGGCGTGAGGAGCGTCATGAGCGTCACGTCGCAGTCGAGGCCCTTGCCGCTGGTCGCCGGGCGCATGGATTCCATCTTGTATACCGCAACGAGGTTGCCGCCCGAATATAGGCCGTGGAACAGGTTGATAATCTCGTCAAACGAGACGCCTTCAAGGCGCAGCTGCACCATGGGCTCGCCCGACGACCCGTTGCGCGGCTTGAACTGGTCCAACTGCGCGCGGTCGCGCAGTTTTTGCGTGTTCAACAGCCCGTCGACATAGGCAAACATCTCGAAACCGGACGGGCGCTTGGCAAGCTGTTCCATCAACTGCTTCTGCCGGGAAAGCCGGTCGGCCTCGTCGAGCTTTGCCATCTGCTGGACCTGCAGATCGGCGCGCGCCTCTTCAAGCGCCGCCTCGGACTTCATGCACGCGCGCCGCGGTCCGGCGGGAATGTACATGGCCATCACCAGCACCAGGGCCACCGCAAACATGCCAAGGATCAGCCCGATCTGGTCCCGTTTGTCAGGGCTTTGCTTCATTGGCGGTCACCTCCTCGTGGGGCCGCACCGCACGCACGCGGAAGAACGTCTTGGCACCCTGCAGTTTGATGTTGGCGTCGTCGGCCACCTTGAACATCGTCGATTTTTTCAGGTCTTCAAACACGGCGTTGAAGTCCGCCGCATTGGGCGTTTCTCCGGAAATCGACAGCCATGGGCTCTGCGCTCCGGGCGGCGCTATCTTCACCTCGGTCACGGTTACTTTCTTTTCAGGCATGCGCGCGCCGATTTCCTTCAGGAGATCGATGACGGGCGGATCGCCAAAGGGTGTCACGTCCACGTCGGGACCAAGGCCGGCCTTTGACATGGTGTCGATCTCCGCCTTGAGCGAATCGATTTTTGCGCGAATCTCCTCGGTCACGTGCCGGTTTCGCGCCGCCGTTTCGTAGTAATAGAAGCCCCATCCAAACACCAGCACCAGACCCAGGCACGCCGAGAAGAGCAGGTGCGCCGTGAGCCCCCCCGCCGCCCGTTCCCAGTTTCGTTCCGCCTGCAGAAGGTCAAAGGAGAATTCCGTGCCGGAGGCCGCATACGCCACCCCAATCGCGGCTTCCCACCGGTTAAACGCGGTGCTTTCGCCGTCGCGGTGCTGCAGCGCGGCGCCGCCGCGCAGGCCGTCCAGCATCACCGTCGGCACGACGGTGAGATTGAGCGCCTGGCTGAACGCCTCCACAACTTCCGGGGCGATATCCGCCCCCGTGAGGTTCAGTTCGGCTATTTCGCCGCCGCCGCGCCACTGTGCCATGAACGAGCGCAGTGTGTTCTGCACTTCCCGCGCCACCCGGACCGGGTTGGCGGAAAGCATCGGCCCGCCCATCGGCAGGTAGCGGAAGAAGGCCAGCGCGCGCTGGTGCATTATGGCGAGGCAGGCCCCGTTCTCGCGAAGGTGCAGCACCGCCTCGAGGCCCCTGCCCGAACGCCGCCGGGCCCGCCACAGCGCCGTCAGACCGCACACGTCCAGATTGACGGCCTCCGCTTCGATTCCCGCGGCTTCCAGCACCGCAAGCGGCTCCTCAAGATGCATGCGGCGCATGCCGACCGCCAGCACCTCGGTCTCCCCGCCAACCTCGGTCACGCTGCGGTGGTCAAGCACCAGTTCCTCCAGCGGAAAGGGGAGATGTGATTCTATTTCAAACGGCACCGCTTTGGCCACGCGCCCCGCGCCGCGAAACGGCACCACCAGTGTGCGCACCGTAGCGCGCGATGCGTCCGCGCAGTACACAAACGCCGACGGACGGTGCCGCACCCGGGCCAGCGCCTCTTCGAGCGCCTTGCCCAGCGCTTCGCGCCGCCCTTCGGGCGTTTCATAGACCGCCGTCGCGGAGTATGCCTCCAACAGTTCAGGACTTCGCCCGGCTTTCACCACGACGACGCGCACGTCGTCGCCGGCAAATTCCACGGCGGCCACTTTTGCACCAAACGCCATTGCTTCACTCCGTGGGCGGAATTTCCGCCCGGGTTGCGCCGCGCCCGAACAGCGGCGGCGCCCAACATAACCGAATCAGCGTATCACCTTCCAGTCCAGAATGCGGAACGGCTCTGCCGGCACCAGCGGCGCGCCGTACGCATCCGCCATCGCCTGCAGGGAACTGTTGCCCGTATTGGTCTGCAACACCCCGTTGCCGGTGGTTCCGGAAACCGTTCCCGCGCCTGCGGTCGTGCCCGTCCCGGAAGCGGTGGCGGCCTTCATGATGCCTCCGGTCCGTGATGTGCCGCCAATCGTGCCGCCCGTGGTCGTGGTGCCCGTTCTTGTTCCGTTTGCCGTGCCGGAATTAAGCACCGGCATCTGGTTTGCGGTGCCGTTGGGGCCGTTTTGCAGTTCCGATACATCCAGCGGCGTGCGCCATACATAGGCCTCAATGCGCACCAGCACATCGTCCATCATGCCGTCGCCGTAAATGCGGAACACATTGCTGTTTACGCGGAACAACTGTTTCATCTGGGCCGTTTGCTGCTGCCGCTGCTGCAGCTGCAAGTCCGCCGCGGTCTGGTTCGGTTTGGCGACGGGCTTGGTTGTGCCTGTCAACGCCGAAGACCCGAGCCCCGAGCCGGAGGACCCAAAACCCGAACCGG
>CAZOMH010000284.1:0-5954 GCA_964580415.1 uncultured Nitrospirales bacterium | reverse complement strand
GCGCTTGCGCCGGTTCAGCTCGGTAAGGCAGACGCTGGAAGTCACCCGGTACATCCATGTCCTGAAACTGCAATCACCCCGGAATCCTTTTAGTAAACGGTAGGCCTTGAGGAAAGATTCCTGGGCCATGTCTTCGGCCTGTGTCATGTCCCGCATAAACCGGTAGGACACGTTGAACACCAGGTGCTGGTGCCGCCGCACCAGTTCGGAAAAGGCGTCCCTGTCACCTGACTTGGCCTGGCCGACCAGTTCAAGGTCCGAGACTTCTTGTCCGGTTTCGGACTCAGTTACCGCCGGGAACACCGAGACGGCTTCTTTGATCATGTTGTACTCCTTTGCAGGACTATGTCGCCATTCATGGAGTTCATGGAGAGCTTGGTCGCGCCGTCGCCGATAACGCCGAGCAGCGCGTGCCGCTTGTACACCCCGGAAGCGAGTTCCACGCCGGGCTCGGTTCGCACCGTGCCCCGGCCTGTCGTGGCACTTACTTCCGCGGAGCACTTCTCCGTCATGATTAGTGTAATCGCTCCGTTCATGGAGGTCAAGTCGCACGCACCGACCTCGGGACTGAGCAGCGTGGTCATAATCGACCCCGTGATGGTCGAGGCCTGCAGGGTGCCGGCTTTGACTTGGGCGTTTATGTTGCCGTTGACCGTTTCCAGCGTGGTTTCCGCCGCTGCATCGTAAATACGGATGCGTCCGTTCGTGCTTTTCGCATTAATAGCACCCATGGGCGCCTGAATCTCTATATCGGAATTAATCCCTTCCACGGTCACTTGGTTGCAGCCGGGGGCGACACGAACATTGCCGTTGGAAACTTCGAGGGCCACATTGGTGCCGGGGGGAACGGTAATGATGTAATCGACACGCAGGTCGAGCTCGTCGGGACGCTCCAAGGGTTCGGTAATCAGCTCCAAGGCGGCATCACCGACATTGGTCTTAATCAGTGTGGTGATGTACTGTTCCGCGACGGGCTGTTCGTTGGTGCTTGGGGTGTAGGCGCGAATGTCCGCATCTACTTGAATTTCTTTGACTTCCGCAACATTGACACGAACCGTTCCGTCGGTGTTGGTAAGGCGCACCACGGGAACGGTGGCAAAGGTCATGGTCCGTTGCGCTTGGGCACCGGGACGGCAGACTTCCCGGGGCAACCGGGGAGCAAGTATGCCCACGGCAAAAATCTGTATGGCGACCGCAATAAAGGCCGCTGTGGCTACGCTTCGATATACCATTGTGCTGTTTCCAACCCTTTGACCTTTGGGCACTTGCCGGGGTTTCACATATCGGCCGAAACGGGTGGCGCGTGCAGGGCGCGGAAGGCGGGTTTGCAGGCGCACGCGGAGGAAAGAGAGGGCCATGCCGCGCAGATTGGGGAGATTGCCGAATTCGGGGCCAATTCTTGAGAGCATGCGGCAACCATTCCGCTTTGGTCGGCCTTGGGCGACGCAACGGGCGCAGCGGTGCGGCCCCTGCACTTTGTCATCATAGTCCAAAAGGCTCGGGAATTGGAAATAGGGGAAACGCCCCTGTTTCGCGCGTTTCGCGGGGCAGGCGGGATCGCTGCGGTACGGCCGGACACAGCGGGCGTGTATAATGTCTGTGATGTAAACTGCTCATAGGAACGCTTCATGGACAGGTCCGTTCTGATACTGCCTTTTTTGCTGGCGCTTGCGGTGTTTCTTTATGTGGTGTTCCGCTCGTTGATTCGGGCGTGGATTGACCACCGGGTCCGCATGGCCATTCTGGAGAAGGTGGAGCACAAGCCTGAACTGTTGCGGGCATTTGAGGAATTGGAGCAGGCCGCGGAGCCGGAACCGGCTGATCCCGAGGAGACGCAAAAGGCCGATATGACGCTTACCGGCGTTTCACTGACGGTTATCGGCGTTATCTTTGTGCTGGTCAACGGCGTGTTGGGCAAGAGTCAGTGGGCGGTGGGTGCGTATTTTGGGGGGGTGGCCTGTATTGTGCTTGGGTTCGTCCTGTGCAGCGTGGGCCTGCTGGTGCGTTTCCTGCAGAACAGTCCGGCACGGGACCGGAAGCGAAGGCGGAAAAAGCGGGACAGGTAAAGGGGTGCCGATGATTTGAGATTTAAGAAACACGCAGACGGGAGTGCCTGCCCCGCATTGTATATGCCAAGGATTTGGTCGGACCGAGTTTTCGCGCCTATTAACGTCATACAAGGGCTTTTGTGAATGGGTACTGTGGATGTAAAACGGATTTCCGCAAGGGTGTGCGAGTTCCTTGTCGGGATGGTATTTGTGGCGGGCGCCGTTCCAAAGGTGCTGGATATCAACCGCTTTTCGGTGCAAATGTCGGCCTATCATGTCATCAACGACAAGGCATTGCTGCCCTGGTTTGCGCTGGCCACGATCTCGTGCGAAATGTCCCTTGGTGTCGCGCTGCTGCTGGGATTGCGGCTTCGGGGGATAACGGTGCTCGCCCTTGAACTCATGCTGGCCGTGTTCACAACCCTAATCCTCTATGCCTGGCTTGTTCACGGGCTGGAAGACTGCGGCTGTTTCCCGTTAATCAAGATGACACCGCCGGTATCCATCGCCAAGAATGTGGCGCTCTTTCTGATGGGACTGGTTGTCTGGCGGTTTTTGGCGCGCAGGCCCGAAGTGGTGGCGGACAGCACCGCCGGGTCCGCCGAAAGTGCGGCTCTCCAGAGCGGGGAGTCCGGACATTCGGTCATTGCCCGACCGTTCCGGTTCCTGATGGGATCGGTGTCCCGGCGGGATGCGGCGGCACGCTTTGTGATTGCCTTTGCCGCGGCCGCGGGGGCCGTGGGATATGCCGCACCACGGGTGGAACATATTGCCCAGGCAGTCAGCCCGGCAACCGGCGAAGGCGGGGGAGAGGCCGGGATAGACTTCGGGCAATTTGTCTTCGACACCGAAATGGGGGCATACGACCTGGGCGAAGGGGTGCATCTGGTGCCCATCCTGAGCATGACCTGCGAAGAGTGCATGGGCAAGGTTCCCGAACTCAACAAACTCATGTCACAGCCGGACATGCCGCCCATGGTGGCGTTGTGTTACGAAGACAAGGAGGGGGACCTGATCAATTTCCAGGCACAGACGCAGCCGTTGTTCCCGTTGCATCCGCTGGGCAACCAACCGCTGCTCTATTTCAACCTTCGCGGGACAGATCCGTTCCGGCTGAATCTTGTCCGGGACGGCCGGGCGGTCGCACATTGGGACGGAAAGGTTCCCGCGGCGCAGGAGGTGGCCGACGCGCTGCACCCGCCCGCTGCACCCGCCCGGTAAACCCTCGGTAACGTATTTTATGCGCCGCTCTTGGGAGAACGCAAGACCCACAGCAGAGCGAGTGCCGCGCCGAACACGCCCGAGGCCGTGCCGGTGGACCCCAGGTCAAACGATTTGCCGGTTGTGCATGCGCAGCCGTCCGGTGCCACTCCCGCGGATACAATGAGACTAATCTGCGTGCCTTTGGCCGCAGTGGATGCGGCACTTGGATTCTGCCGGATTACAAAACCCTCCTCAACGGTGTCGCTGTACTCAAGGCTGACTGTTCCCAGCACAAATCCGTCCGCTTCCAGCGCGGCTTCGGCGTCTTCCGCATCCATGCCGACAAGTGTGGGTACGGACACCGTGGACACGGACGGCGGTGATGGGCCGTTGGAAACGGTCAGATCAACCGCCGCGCGAAGCGGTTCGGCAAGTCCGGCGGCGGGACTCTGCCCCAACACGACACCGGCGGCAACGGTATCGCTGTACTGCAACACAACCGCCCCCAAAGCCAGCCCCACAGCCGCAATGGCGGCTTGCGCCTGCGCCTGGGTCATGCCGGCAACATTGGGCACAGACACTGTCTGAACACCTTTGGAAACAACCAGGGAAACGGCACTTTCAGGAGCAACACGGCCCCCCGACGCCGGTGTTTGGCTGATAACCAGTCCCGCCGCAACGGTGTCGCTGAAGGCTTCATCAACGGTTCCCAGAACGAGACCGGCCGTTTCGAGCGCGGTTTGCGCCCCGGTCCGGGTCAGGCCGACCACATCGGGCACCGATGTTGTCAGCGGGCCAACGGAAAGGACCAGGTTGATCGTGCTGCCCGAAGAAACGCTGGTCCCGGACAGGGGTGTCTGGCGAATGACAAGCCCGGTTGCAACGGTGTCGCTGTTCTCTTCGGCAACCGTTCCAAGCACAAGTCCGACCGCCTCGATCTCGCGCTCTGCCCCGGTCCGGGTCAGGCCGACAACATTGGGCACGACCGGCGCCTGTGGTCCCATGGAAAGAACAATATCGACCGCACTGCCCGTGGAGACGACGGTTCCGGACGCAGGCGTCTGAAAGACGACACATCCCGCCGCCACAGTATCGCTGTACCCGGCACCGACCGTTCCCAGGAGAAGTCCCGCCGTCTCAAACGCGGCCTGCGCCCGAGCCTGGGTCATGCCGGCGACATCGGGCACGGTCGTTGTCTGCGGCCCCTTGGACACAACGACGTCAACCCAACTGCCCGAGGTCACACGGGAGCCGGAGGAGGGCGTCTGGCGGATCACAAGACCAGACGCAACGGTATCACTGTATTCGGTGGTCACCCCGCCCAGGAGAAGACCCACGGCCGCGAGGGCGTTTTGTGCGCTTGTCTGGGTCATACCGGCCACATTGGGCACTGTTGCCAGTTTCGGCCCGGTTGAGACAACCATGTTCACGGCGCCTCCGAAAGCAACATGCGCGTTGGCATTGGGCGACTGGCTGATCACAACCCCTTCCGCCACGGTATTGCTGTGGGCGGAAGTGACGGTGCCGACAACCAACCCCGCCGACACCAGAAGCTTCTCCGCATCGTCCAGCTCCAGTCCCACGACCGCGGGGGCGGCCCCTCCAGCGTTTATCGCGCCGGAAACTCCGGTAACAGAGACAGAGGCCCCCTGCGCGTCCGACAAAACAACTTCCGCAAGGGCCAGTGGATGCGAACCGAGGCCAATGGTTGAGGAAGTGGTCACGGAGACAGACGCAAGCGTGCCCGCTGAAATCACATTCTGGTTAAAACCGGCAATGACAATGCGGGCGACGCCGTCGCCGGGAAGACTGAAGGAGACATCCTTTCCAGCCGCCACGGCCGCATTCCCCGCGGCAACCGCAGTCAATGTCATGGCCCCGCTGTCAAACTGCAGATCAAACTGCACGGCGGCAATATCGTCCCCGCTGCCGGGGGCCAGTGTGACAGGCACCTCGGTGGTCACGTTTGTGCCGGCGACCGTTGATTGTCCGACAGTCAGCTTTGCCGCCCAGACGGGACAACCTGAAAGGAGAATAACCGCACCGAGTCCGAGCCTGAAATATATCATGTTCTCGGGGCATCCTTGCCTGGTTGTTTGATGTTCACCGCAGAACCGGATGCCTGCTCCTCGGTGTACAACAACTGCCTCTTCCTTTTCCGGCGCGTCCGGCAAATGGCGCCGCGCACTTCCAGACCGTCTTTTTCAACACCTGGCTGTCCGGGATACTACCACCGGAAAGCCGACCTTCCTTTCCGCCGCGGCGGAACCATGCAAACCATGAGCAGACAGGCCGCCGACAGAATGATCGCGTCGGCGTTTCCGGGATCATGGGGGGGGGCGAGCGTTCCACCGGCGCACCCCGACGGCTGTCCGTTTTCTCCTTCTGCCTCTCCTTCTCCAGCGCCTTCGCCTTCGCCTTCGCCCTCTCCTTCCTGTGCGGCAACGGTTGTCACGGTCCCGGGAACGGTATATCCCGAAACAGCAAACCCGGTGGGCGTGACCATCTGGGCAACCGTCATGGCCACTGGATAGGTGCCCTCGGGAGCGTCGGAAGCAACGCTGAAAACCAACACAGCTATCTCGCCGTCCGCAATCGCTTTCTGGTTCAGTCCGGCAATGATAACCCTCACCACGCCGTCGGACACCTCATTGAAGGACACGTTCTTACCGGCGTCCCTGGCGGCTGTTCCCGACTCTACTG
>CAZOMH010000283.1:0-5959 GCA_964580415.1 uncultured Nitrospirales bacterium | reverse complement strand
CTGCGCCTGCTGACCGACCCGCGCGAAGAACGGCCGGCCAACGATGAACTGTCGGTGCTTCTGTCGGACGGCAAGATGAATTTCACGCGCCAAACCCCCTCGCTCAAGACAGGGTTCGGTCCCTATGCCGTGGTCATCGCCAATGTGGACGGCCTGAAGTGGCCCGACATCATCGTCGCCAATTTCCATGAAGTGCGGCACCGCGACATCACGGCCTTTCTCAACCTGCACACCGAAGGCATTTTCAAACCCGTCGAAATCCGCGTTCCCGACGAGGCCCTCGGCTACGCGCGGCAAAAAGACGGCGAAGGCGTGCCCCTGTTCACCAAACCGGGCCTGACGGCGCTGGCGGTGCAGGATGTCAACGGGGACGGACTGCGCGACCTGCTCGCCACGTCCTGGAGCAGCGATGTCATTGTGTTCATGGAGGGAAACAAGGACACGATTTTCGCGAACCCGCGCACTTTCAACGCGCCCGGAGCGCCGCGCGACCTGCGGTTGGGCGACCTGAACGGCGACGGCAAGACGGACATGGCGGTGGTGTACTACGCGACCGCCGAAGTGGGCGTGTGGTATGGCGACGAGAAGGGCAATTTCACCGAGCACACCCGCTTCCCCACGCGGGGCAACCTGCCGACCACGGTGCGCATCGCCGACATGAACTGTGACGGACTGCCGGACATTGTGGTCAGCCACTGCCACAGCGAGGACAGTATCGTCATTTTCTACAACGACCCTTCGGGCACATGGGCCTGCTCGCAGGAGATTTGCCTGGGAAAAAGCCGCAGCGTGCTGGAGCATGAAATCAGAGACATCGTCGTGGAGGACTTTAACGGCGACAAACGACCGGACATCGCGGCGGCGTGCAGCGCCTCCAAAGAGGTGACGGTGCTGATAAACACGTCGCGCGGCCCGGAACTCCCGCAAAACTTTGCCCGCGAGACCTATTCTTTCACCGAAGGCAGGCCGCGCGCGCTGGACGCGGCGGATTTCAACAACGACGGAAAGCCCGACCTTGCCGTGGCGCTTTGGGATGTGAACGCCGTGGGCGTCATGCACAACCTGACCAAAACCCCGGAGCCTCCGCCCGAGCCCAAGCCCAAAAAGTCCGCCGAAGCTGAATCAGAGGGAAAGTCAAAGAAGAAGAAGAAAGAGTAACCCCCTCTCCCCCTGGAACGTCATTTCAGCGCAATATGCGCAGACCGGACAGCGCGCGACGCAGAGCGGCGTACTGTGCGCGGTCCATGGAGCGGCCGCCGAAACGCGCGGCATTATAGGCGCCGATGATTTTTAGGACGGCGCCGCGGTCGAGCCAAGGGCAGCGCCGCACGGTGTCGGCAATCTCTTCCACCACGCAACCCGAACAGGGAATGCCCAGCTTTTCGAGACGCCGCACAAGCCCCTGACGGAGATGCGCGGCCCTTGTCTGGTCGGGCGTGAGCCTGAACTGTTTTTCCTTGCGCCGACCGCGCCGAAACCGCAGCAGCGCCAGCAGAAGCACCGCGCCGAGGCCGGCGGGGATCAGCAGCGCAGCCCCCTGCGGCAGCCACCGCAAGGCCGACGCGCCGGACTCCGCCATCCCGGAAAACTGCGGCACCGGGCCGCCGCGACTGTTGAAGAGGTGATCGAGCCGCCAGCTTCCCTGAAAGCCCATGACACTCTGGTACCAGAACATCTTCCCGCGCAGCACCTGCCGTGAAATGGCCGCGCGCAGCGTGCCCAGCCTGGAATGATCCAAATCCGTTTGCGGGGAAGGATCGAAGCGCACCCAGCCGACACCGATGAAGTAGGCCTCAACCCAAAGATGGGACATGCCCGCGCGGACAGAATAGGACCGGTCGGGTGCGCTGAAATCGCCGCCGCGATAGCCGGAAACCACACGCGCGGGAATGCCGCGGCTGCGCGCCATGAGCGCGAGCGCGCTGGCGAAAAGCTCGCAGTGCCCCCGCCGCGTCCGGGTAAGGAAATAGTCTATGCCGTTCTTGGCCGGCAGGGGCGGCAGGTCAAGTGTGTAGAGAAAGTCGCGCCCGCTCAGCCAGGCCTCAAGGGCCTGCATCACCTCATAGGGGGACTCTTTGCCCAGGAGCACCCTGTTGACCAGTTGATCCGTTTCGGGAAGCAGGTCTTGCCAGGTCAGCATTTGCAGGTCGCCCGGCTGCATCTCCGCGCCGTAATCCCATCCCGCGGCGCGAAGCTGTTCGTCCGCGGGCCGGACCACCTCGGAATAGGCGTCGTAAGACAGCCTGCGCGGCCCAAGGGTTTCGATCTGCATGGTGAAGTCGAGAGCGGCGTCCCAGTGGACGCTCATGCGCTTTGTCTCGTCGGGCAAACGAACGGACTGGACAAGGTCCAGGCAGGGCAGCGCGGAAGAAGGCATATCGTCCATGAAAATGACCTGATGCACAAGCCGCGTCCCCCCGCGGCGGGTGCGCCCCTCCTCTTTGCCGGCGGACTGCACGGCGGTCACCGTCGTGCTGTACACCGGGGCGATACCCGGCACATGGTGCTCTTGAAGACCCGCGCGGGACCATTCGGAACCGGAGAACCGGGACAATGTGGTGACCCGCCAGTAGAGTTGGTCGGCCGGCACGTAGACGCCGCCGGGCTCCTCTGGAAACTCAACGCGCATCACGGCGCGCTGGTCCTCGTAGATGCTCATGCCCCCGGCCAGCCGCACGGTTTCCGTCAATCCGGTAACGGAGTGCTGGCGGTCTTCCAAACCGAAAAGGCCCGCCTCGATACGCGGGGTGACAAGAAACAGTCCAACCGTCAGCACCAGCGCCGCAAGGGACAAGAGGACAAGCGCGCCGAAAAGGCCCGCATCAAAAACGCTGCCCGAACGCGCACCGCCGGGACGCAGCACGCCGGAAAGGTCGGCGACACGGGCGGGACGCACACGGTCCATGCGCCCGCGCTCCACCTGTATGCGCAGGGCGACAAAGGCCCAAATAACCGCGACAATATAGGCCGCCAACACCGGCGCGATGCCGGGTTCGGGTTTTTGCACAACCGCGGCAAGCAGCAGGAAGAAGGACATGAGATAAATCTGGTACCAGACCTTTCCGCTCTTCCCACCGATCAGAAGCCAGCCCTGGATGAAAATTACCAGTGCAACCACGGCCTGCATGAGCCCGAGCGCAAACAGGCTGAGCGGAATGAAACACCCGTAGGTGATGCAGACGGCGCGTTTGAGCGTGCGGAAAGAGGGACGCCCGCGCTCGAGACGCTCCCCGGGCCCGGCAAGGGCGATGAACAGCAGCGGCGGAAGCACAATGACCGCGCCGTACTCGCGGACACTGGCAAGGGCAAGAAAGCCCAGCAGCACCACGGCGTAGGAGGCGGCGCGCAGTACCGTGGAAACCCGGTCAGGCATGAATCACGTCTCCGGGATCAAGCACGCGCATGTCCTCCGGACCGGCGCTGCGCCCCCATTTTTCCGGGTCGGCACTGATGCAGACAAGATGCACCGGTTCCCCCCGCAACCGGCGCGCCTCCGCCGCAAGCCGGACCGCATAATCACCGTCGTCGGACTGCACGCGGGCGAGCAGTTCAAGAACGCGCCGTTCCTGGCCGGTACCCCTGCCCAAAGGCAGCTGCGCGTCGCCGAGGACCATGCCGACCGAGTATTGCCGGCCGAGCAGTGTGACCGCCATGGAGGCGGCAAGTTCCACCGCCTCTTCAAAACGGTCTTCAAAATCGGGCAAACGGGACGCGCGGACCGTGTCGAGGAAGAACACCACGGAACGCACGTTGCCCATGCCCATTTCGCGGATCATCCATGTGCCCACACGCGCGCTGATGCGCCACGCGATAAGGCGTATGTCGTCTCCGGGCACGTATTCGCGCAGGGACATGTACTCGTCGCCGTCGCTGGAACGCTGCCTGGGCAGGAACCGCGCGCCGGGGGTGCGTTCGACCGCGGCGGTGCGCACGGCATGCACCTTCGGATAGACCAGCACCTCGTGCATGTCCCGCAAGACGCGCCGGCGCTCGCTGAAGCCGAAGGGAAACGCCGAGGCAACCGTGTATTCCGGCAGTATCATGACGCCGCGGCGGACGGCTTCGTGCCCCACGTCAAGCTGGACCGCGCTGCGCGCGGGTATTTTGAGGGCATAGGCCGCGGTTTCGCCGGGCTGCGTGCCGTCCTCAATGCGCACAGACACGGAGGGCAGAAAGTGCTTGTGATTGCGGACGGTGGCATGGACGACAAAAGTGTCGCCGCGAAACACGGCGTGGGGCGTTTCGCGTTCAAAAGACAACCCCGCAAGGTTCGCCCTGGCCAGAATGGCGGAAAGAACAAGCAGGCTCAACACGCCGCCCAGAACGATATAGAGCAGGTTTTCCCCGGTGTTCCATGCAGAAACCAGCAACAACGCGGCAATAACATACATCACCACGCCGGGCCATCCGAGGTCACCGCTTGTGCTCTTGGCCTTGGACGAAAACATTCAGACGGGAATCCTGATGCTCTGGACAATCTCGGAAACAAGCCGTTCGCGCTCCCGCGCGGAGGCCGAAAGATCGGCACCGCGCGCACGCACAAGGATGCGGTGGCCCAGCACCGGCGCGGCGAGCGCCTTCACATCGCCCGGCGTGACATAGTCGCGCCCCTCGACCATGGCCCTGGCCTGGCTGGCCTCGTAGAGCCCCTGGCTCCCGCGGGGCGAAGCGCCCAGCCGGATTTGGTCATGAACACGCGTTGCGCGCACGATCTGAAGAATATACTGCTGGACGCTGTCATCAACCCGGACCTGGCCGACCAGTTCCTGCAGAGCAACAAGGTCCGACGCGGAAATGGCCGGCTGGAGGCCCGCAATGGCATCCATGGGATCATGGCGGCGCATGACCCGGAGCTCATCCTCCTCGGGCGGATAACCCACCTCCACGCGGAGCATGAACCGATCCAACTGCGATTCCGGCAGTGTGTAGGTGCCTTCGTGCTCAATCGGGTTCTGCGTGGCAATCACCATAAACGGACGGGGAAGTTCGTGGGACACACCGTCGATGGAGACCGTGTATTCGCTCATGGCCTCAAGCAGGGCGCTCTGGGTCTTGGGAGGCGTCCGGTTCACCTCGTCGGCAAGCACCACACTGGCAAAAATGGGACCGCGCCGAAACTCGAACTCGGTGGTGCGCGGGTTGAGAATGGAGACGCCCAGTATGTCCGACGGCAGCATGTCACTGGTGAACTGGATGCGGGTGAAGGAACAGTCTATGGATTTGGCAATACTCTGGGCAAGGGTGGTCTTGCCGATTCCGGGAACATCCTCAATGAGCAAATGGCCCCGGGCCAACAGGCCCACCACGCAAAGTTTGACCACATCGCGCTTGCCAAAGACGACCTGCTCGACGTTTCCCATAACCCTGCCGATTTTCTCCAGACTGCTTTCATCCATACCTGTCCACCTCTTCGGCCAAAGCGACCGCCGTGTATTGTATCCCCTTCCGCCCAACGTGACCAACAGGAAACCCGCGCATTGTCCGCCGCAACGGTCACACAGACGGACCTTCAAAAGAACCGGGGCGTCCACGAGCCTTCAGGCTCTGCGGACGCCCCGTCTTGAAACATGATTCACAATTCCCGGCAGGTCACTCGCCGCGACGAAACTTGAACCGAAGCGTTTGGTCTTCCCTGGGATGCGTGAAGTTGTACATCCCCTCTGCGAATGCATCAACCTTGTCTTCCTTCGGAGTGATGTCCGCAATGATCTGCTTCTGCTTGTCGGTGAGCGGCACATCTTCCTTGATCACATCGCAGGTGATAAAGATCAGCAAATCCTGCATTTTCTGGGTCTGCTGATTAGTCCTAAACAGGTAATTGACC
The DNA here is from genome assembly GCA_964580415.1 of uncultured Nitrospirales bacterium. Taxonomy (GTDB): domain Bacteria; phylum Hydrogenedentota; class Hydrogenedentia; order Hydrogenedentales; family CAITNO01; genus CAITNO01. The sequence continues at coordinate 135 of CAZOMH010000283.1, read as the reverse complement.
ACGGGGATGTCACCCAGCACCGGCACCTTCTTGGTGGTGGAGTTGCCGGAACCCTTGCGCAGACCGCCTATGAAAATCGTCTGGCCGCTGGACATGCGCATGGTGGACTGGATTTGCCGCTTGTCTTCGATGGGA
>CAZOMH010000282.1:0-5963 GCA_964580415.1 uncultured Nitrospirales bacterium | reverse complement strand
GCGGGGCTGGGCGGGCTTGCCGCGCTCGGTCTCGGCGAGACCGGTCTGGACGACACAAAAATGGACCTCTTCAACGGGCACCTGCCCGGCCTGTTCGCGCTCGATCTGTCCAAGAACCCGGCGATCACCAGCCTGTCGTCCCTTGCGGGGCGCACCGGTCTGCAGATGCTGGTATGCATGGGTGACACGGCGCTGCAGGACATATCGGCCCTTGCAGGCCAGACCGCGGCCAAGATGCTGCTGTTTTCGGACACGGAGGTGTCCAGTGTTGCGGCACTGGCGGGCCGCGCGGCGGGTTCATACTTCTACCTGCCGAACAACCGGATCACCGATTTGGCCGCCTTTTCCGACGCCTCCCCGTCGCCGCTTTGCAATTCGGCCGTCGTGGTCACGGGCAATCCGCTGGGCCAGACCGCGGCCTGCACCCAGATTCCGCTTCTCACAAGCGCCGGCCGCAACAACTCGGTCGAGCATGACGCGGTGTGCGGCGCGTCTTGCACGCTGGTTGCTTCGGTGCAGCCGGGGGCGGATTCCGGTTCCGTGCTGCCTTTCACGGGGCACCGCCGCTTTGCCGCCGGCGCAACGGTCACGCTGGAGGCGGTGCAGACCAATCCGCTGTACTCCTTTTCCCACTGGGCGGGCGGCGCTTCGGGAACGGCGTCCACCGCCGCGGTGGTCATGAATGCGGACCGCAACGTCCGCGCTGTGTTCGTGCAGGGTGGCGCGCGCACGCTGACCGTAATGAGCTCCGACGGCGGCGGAACGGTGACCCCGGCCCCCGGCGCGTGGGCCTGCCGCGACGGCGAAGTGCGCTGGCTGTCGGCGACGGCAAACCCCGGCTGGGCGTTCAAGCACTGGGTTAAATGGCTGGACGCGGCCAATACGGAGGTCTTGTCCGTCTCGCCCGGAACCAGTGTCACCATGACCGCGGACTGCACCGTGCAGGCCGTCTTCTGGCCGGCCGAGGTTACGCTGTACATCGGGCGCTACGGCACGGGCATCGTCCAGCCCGACACGGGGCGGCACTACTACCTGACGAACGACACGGTGACGCTGCAGGCGTGGCCTCAGGACGGCGCATGTTTTCTCGAATGGCTCGGCGGTGACGGGAATACCACCGACATGATCTCCACGCTCGTGATGAGCACCAGCCGCGAGGTCAATGCATGGTTTGGCAGCTGCAATGTTGACCTGACCCTGTCGGTGGACGGTTCGGGGACGGTCACGCCCGCCGCGGGAACGCACGGCTACAGGACGGGCAATGTCGCCCGCCTCTACGCCAATCCGACACCCGGAAACCGTTTTGATCACTGGGAAGAACTTCAGGGTGCGGCATGGACACACCTGGGCAACTGTCCCGGACCGCTTGACGTCCCCCTGACGCAGTCGCGCACCATCAAGGCCGTCTTCATTCCCCACTGCGTGCCCGACGATTTCCAGGCCTGGCTGAACGCGGTGACGGCGGAGCCGCACCCGGCCATCGGCAGCTACTACCTGGGCGGGACGGACCATGAAAAGACCGCGCTGGGCCACGACATCCCCGATCTCGTCCGCATGTCCCTGCTGTGGTACTGCCTTAGGGATGACGCCCATCCGTTGCATGACGCTGCCTATGCCGCCTACTGGAACAACGTCGTCGCGTGGTACACCCACGTCAACGGACTGGCCGACGCCGACCCGGCCTTTGCCTACCCCACGGCAGCCGAATTGCACACCTATGCCGCCTACTGCACGTTCAGCAGCGCCATGCAAACACTGGCCGTGGACCACTTCAATACCCGATACACGACCATCGGCACACCGGTCGGCTTGCAGGCCGTTCCCGGACTGGGATTGGAGGGCGACGCCGACGGCGACGGATTCAGCAACATCGACGAGTGGCTCTATACTGACTGGGCCTACAGCCACGTTATTGGAAACATAGAGAACTGGAACCCCGGCACCGGCGTGTTGCCGCCGCTCACTTCGTTGTACCTTACCTCGGTGACCAGCGGCGTGTCCGCCGCCACGAGCGTGCCAAACTTCGCCGCGGCGGCAGGGGTCGGTGGTCCGCCCACGGTCACGGTCGTGCTGCGGAACGAGGGCGAGGGAAACACGCTTCCCATGGCCGCCACCTACCACCTGCCCAAGTACCGCCTGTCCCGGTGGTGGTCCCGTAACAACTCGGGACAGTTGGATGAGCGTCCGGAAAGCGCCATGACGGCTGCGGACTTCATGTCCATGACGGTCACCGCCGTGCCCACGGGCGACGGGGCCTTTGGTTCGTGGCGGGGCGGTCCCACCGTGGTCAGCGGCAGCCTGCCGGAGACGGTGCAGACGCAGATGCTGGCCGACGGCGCGGGCGAATCGGGCGCGCACAAGACGCTGCTGCTGGGGGCGGACTATGCGGTGACGGCGGTGTTTAACCACCGGCCCGGAATGGAAACCATGGACTTGGCGGGCGACGTGGCCGCCCTGCTGGACGCTGCGGGCGAAACCACCCAGTCCAACTTCTTCAATCTTTCCTACGACAGCGGCGAACTGACCTTTGACGACGATGGGGCATGGCTGTACACGGCCAACGGCATCCCGGACGCCGCCGAGATGGCCTTCCTGCAGGCCATCTTGAAAGACGCCGGTTACGAGCAGGCGGCCAAGGGCGGCGTCAGCCACGAATACGTCTGGCGGGCCTATGCGGGCAACCTGGAACTGGCACGGACGCAACTGCCGACCCAGGGCGAGTCCGCACAGCGCGCCGTAGCCGCCCTGCTCACCATGGGCGATCTGGGGCATGCCTTCCACGCCAGAAAACTGGTGCAAACCGCCTTTGGCGTTGAACTCAACCTGGACGACCAGTACACCGATGCGGGCCGCTGGCTGGGCGCGAAGAATGACGCCAATGCCGACGGCGTGAGCAACAAGGACGCATGGACGGCCGCGTCCCAAGAGGCCGGTGCGGCCGGTGCGGCTACCGGCGCGGCCGGCGACGCGGTCGGCAACTTCATCGGCTACGGCGCGGGCGACGAAACCTTCGCTGGCGGGGGAGGTGGCGGGGGTGGCGGAGGTGGCGAAAAGAGCGCATCGTCGGACTGCGGCTGCTGGAACGATTCATGCGTCACGGCGGTGACGCTGAAGGTGCAGTCGGCAAGTTCCACCGGGACCGGGGCCATTCACGCTGAGGGGTTTATCGCGTCACCCGAGCAATGCCCCAACTCACCCGTCGATATAAACGCGGCGGCTGGCGGTCCCGTGCAGCCGGGACGGAAGGTCAAGGTGACGGCGTCCGGGGCTGGTTTTACCACGTGGGATGCGCCGGGTACCCCCATAGACCGCTGCGACATCCCCGGCGTCACTTTTGTGCATGGCGGGGGACAGACCGTCGCCCCTGCGCTATCCCAAGGTTCGCTCGAAATTGACTACGATTCCACGCATGTCAACGTCGGCGCCAGCAGCGCCGGAAAGGCGCCGTTGGTTAAAGACAGCACCTCGATACCGGGTCATGATATTTATCAGGGTGTCTCATTCAACCCGGTTTCCCTGACTGCGACCGGGAGTTACGTGGCGATCTTCAAAGTGCTTGTGGACGAGGGGAAACCGACGGAACATGAAGAGGACAGACCGATCACCGTTTACCTTGTGGGTTGGAAGATATTGACCACGGTCGATGACCAGTGCGTGTACAATCTATACGAGAAAGAACCGACGGTGCTGCTGGGTCTTGTGGGGTGGGCATCACCATTATACGAGTCGGATTCGACCCCGGTGGACACAACGAACATGCATGAGGCGGAGGTGGCACACACGCCGGTCGCGCCGAAGGGCGGGTATCTTATGGCTAACGGCCATCTCGGCGGCATCGCCAGAAAGTGGTGGGTGCCCGACGGAAGCGGTGCGCCGCTCGACAATGTGTGGTACTCCGCGTGGGCCTTCCCGGGTTTCACCTGTAGCGCATTTGAAATGCAGGGCGTGGAGGAAGGGCGCGGTGGCGCCTGCCGCATGGTGGACGAAAGCACCACCGGCTGCGCCGATTTCGAGCCCATGGCCACGATTACCGTGGAGATCGCCTCCGAAGGCTCGGACCCCACAGGCGCCAAGCCGGAATGCATGGGGTACTACACCCTGTCCCCCGCAAAGTACTACTACACCCCCGACCTGCCCGCCGTGGGGACGCTGCCGGCCAGCCTGGGCCAAGAGGTGACCATTACCGCCACTCCTCGCGCCGGCTACAAGTTTGTCAAGTGGGTCGGCACCGGAAAATACAAGCTTGGCGATGCGGAAGTCCCACTTGGCGATGATGACCTTACCGTCACCACCAATCCCATCACGGTGGTCATGCACTCCAGCCGCACGCTCAAGGCGGTGTTTGAACTAAGGAAGGCGTTGGTCATAACGGGAGAAGGATGGACCGTCCCAAGCACAGCTGCTTCCGGTGCCTTAGAAGCATGCAGATACAAGGTTAGCGACCGACCACTTCCAAAAGTGTCCGATGTTCTTGAGGTGCTTGCCAAACACGAAGTCTTCGTATACATTGGGCATGGAGGAACCGATTGGATGACATTCCAATATCCCTGTATGTTCTGTAATCCGGACCAGGTTGAGAGGCTGTTTCTTGGCGATATCACGGCGTCGGGTATGAGCCCAACATATAAACTCGCGGTAATGGAGTGCTGTGCAGCGGGTGACAATGCCAACAACTGGAAATCGGCTTTCAATGCAGAGGCATATGTGGGTTGTAGTTCATCCATGCCGGCTTACATCCTGAAGCAATTTGACCCCGTATTCTGGGAACTTATTGGACAAGGCGTGACTTCCGCAGAAGCTGCGCGGCAAACGGTTACGGAAACGGGAATTAACGCAAGCTGGGTCATAACGAGAGGTGACCGAGGTCTGAAAGGCTGCAACTGACGCCTTCAGCCCAGTCAAACATTTTTATGAGAAGCGAGAAAGGTTCTGTAGAGCCTCATGGGAGACGGGAAATAATGGCGGCAAGAATGTTGAACAGGACAGTAGCTCGTGTACTTATCGTTACTTCTCTTGTGATCGCGTTTCAAGCAATCAGTCATGGGGAGGAACCGGCTTGGGCATCTGCACCAAGTTTGGGCGTTTCCAAGGTGGCTAAGCTGAAGGAATTTCTGTCTGAGATATGCAAGGTTACTCCACTGTCTGTAACGGAATTGAAAGTGTCTGCGGAAAACTATATTGGACGGAACCAAGTTAGACTGCGTATAAATGAAAAGATGTTCTTTACTCTTGATCAGGAGACGGGGCACATTTATAATTTTAGCACCAGCATAACTCATGTCTCCTGTGGATCCCAAGAGGCAACGTTCCCAGCTACATATAAAGAAACGGATGTCTATGAAATGTGTCGGAATGTACTTAGGATGTTTGACCAACCAGAAGACATAAGCCAATATCAGATCGGTCAGCCTGTCTTGGACAAGGAGGATTCACGATATGGGGACTGGGAGGTGCTTAGACGCTATAGTGTGAAAGGTATTCCATGCCGGAATCGCTTCTTTTCAATTTGTATTCATCCAATAAATGATTGTCCGAACATCCTTGGGGTTTACAATTATCCGGTCATTCTTCCAAAAACCGATGTCCTAGAGCCGATCAGTAAAGAAAGGGCAATTGAATCGGCTGCTAGATGGTTCAAGAGCGTCGAATACCTTGCGAAGGCTCATCCCAATACTGCCACCGACGTGGAATCTCGAATTGTCAAGGTAATAGCTTCGCCCAATGGCTTTCTTGATATGAAACACCCTAATTTCCGCGGCACAAGCGCAGAATACTGTTGGGAAGTGCCGTTTTCTTGGACTGAATCACGTGATTTGATGGAATCAGGTGTTGCGTTTAAAGGAGTGGCTTGGGTTTCCTTAGATAAAGGAGAGGTAATTGGGGGGCGTTGTGAAGAATGAGGAATGGTGAAAACAGGGGAGACAGCGCCGGGCGAAGCCGGCAGGATGTAAGGAGTGCAAGTC
>CAZOMH010000281.1:0-5971 GCA_964580415.1 uncultured Nitrospirales bacterium | reverse complement strand
ATGACGAGTCGGGCGAGGCGCTGGCCTATGTGAACGGCAAGCCGTTCCAGGGCATCGACAAGCACCATGATTTCATGGTGCTGGCGGACAAGGCGAAGGCGGGCGAGCATTTCGACATCGTGCTGGAGGGCGCGGCGGGCACGCGCTACGACGCGACGCACACCTTCGGCTGCGCCGATCTGGCGGTGATGAACGCGGACGTGTGGGAGTTTTACTGGGACGCGCGGGTGCTGATGGATGTCATCGAACATCTGCCCGAGACGGACACGCAACGGCGGCGCCTCTTCAAGGGGCTCTTTGAATCGGTGTGCATGGTGGACCTGCAGCACAAAGACTCGGAGGCCTACCGGGAGTCGTTGCGGAAGGCGGGTTCGTTCTTGAAGAACAAACTGGCGGCGGTCCGGGTGAATCCGGAGGCGGGAAGCCTGGTGCTCATCGGCCATTCGCACATCGACACCGCGTGGCTGTGGCCGCTGCGCGAGACGCGGCGCAAGGTGAGCCGCACCTTCTCGACGGTGCTTCGGTTGATGGAGCGCTATCCCGACTACAAATTCTCGGCGGGCCAGCCCGAGCTGTACATGTTTGTGAAGGAGAACCATCCTGAGATCTACAAACAGATCAAGCGCCGGGTGAAGGAGGGGCGCTGGGAAATCTGCGGCGCGCCGTGGGTGGAGCAGGACAGCCAAATGCCCTGCGGCGAGGCGCTGGTGCGCCAGTTCCTGTATGGCAACCGCTTTTTCGAGCAGGAATTCGGCGTGCGCACGCGCACAGCCTGGCTGCCCGACGCCTTCGGCTTTCCGGCATCGCTCCCGCAGATCATGCGCAAGGCGCAGGTCGACACCTTCTTCACAACCAAGCTGAGCTGGAACCGCTACACCAAATTTCCGCACAGCTATTTCACATGGCAGGGGGTCGACGGCACGCGTGTCCGCGCGCTGATGATGCGGAACAGCTACAACGGCGACCCGGTCCCGGCCGAACTGGCCGGCCAGTGGGAAAGCTTTGCACAGCGCGACACGGTCAACGTGGCCCCCTTCAGCTTTGGCTGGGGCGACGGCGGCGGCGGCCCGTCGCCGCGCATGCTCGAATACGGCAAGCGCATGACGGGGCTCCCGGGCGTGCCGTTCTGCTGGTTTGGCCGGGCACAGGAGTGCCTGGACCTCATGCAGGCTTCGACGCGGGACGCCGATCTGCCGGTATGGAACGGCGAACTGTACCTCGAGCTGCACCGGGCCTGCCAGACCACGCAGGCGCGCACAAAGCGCAACAACCGCAAGTGCGAGTGGCTGCTGCACGACGCCGAACTCCTTTCGAGCTGGGTGATGCTGACCGGCGGCGCCTACGAACAGGAGGAACTGTGGTCGGCCTGGCGCGTGCTGCTCACGCACCAGTTCCACGACATCCTGCCCGGCTCGTCGATCAACCAGGTCTATGCGGACGCCGACGAGAACTATGCGGCGCTGCGCCGCAAACTGGAGGGCGTGATCTCCCGGGCCGCCACGCACATGGCCGGACTCATGCCGCTGACGGGCGAGGGCACGCCGATCATCGTGTGGAACACGCTGGGCTTCCAGCGCGAGGACGTGGCCGAACTGCGCATGCCGCTGCCCTCAGGTCCGTTCCATATTGAGAATCCGCTGGGCGACTGCATGCCCCACCAGGTGGGCGCGGACGGCACGCTGCTGTTCGAAACAGGCCCCGTGCCGCCGTCGGGGTACATGGTTTACCGCATCGTTTCAGGCGCGCGGCGCGCCGCCAAGAGCGGCATGCTCAAGGCCTCGGCAAAGCGCATGGAAAACGATTCCTACCTGATCAAGCTCGACCCCTTCGGCCGCTTTGTCGGCCTGTTCGACAAACTGGCGGACCGCGAGGTGCTTGCCGAAGGCAAGAAAGCAAACGTCCTCCAGTTGTTTGAGGATCGCCCGGCGGAACACGACGCGTGGGACTTTGAGTACAACTTTACGGACAAGACATGGGAACCGGACCGGCCGGAATCGGTGGAGGTGATTGAACAGGGCCCCGTGCGCGCCGTGGTGCGCGTGGTGCGCCGCACGGGAAAAAGCCGGTTCCAGCAGGACATCACCCTCTATGCGCAGGGACCGCGCATTGACGTGCGCTGCCGCGTGGACTGGCACGAGAAGCGCACGCTGCTCAAGGTGGCGTTCCCGGTGGACATCCTGAGCGCGCGGGCAACCTACGACATCCAGTTTGCCGCCGTGGAACGTCCCACCCACAAGAACACGGCGGCCGACCACGCCCGCTTCGAGGTGACCGGCCACCACTGGGCCGACCTGTCCGAACCGGGTTACGGCGTGAGCCTGCTCAACGACTGCAAGTACGGGTACGACGTGCATGGCGACACGCTGCGCCTGTCGCTGCTGCGCGCGCCGGTGGACCCGGACCCGCACGCCGACGAGGGCGGGCATGAGTTCACCTATTCGCTGCTGCCGCACGAGGGCGAATGGGACGAGTTGACCGCCGAAGAGGGGCTCAAACTCAACGCGCCGCTCCGCGCGGTCGCCGGAACCCCCGACAACCACCAGCCGCGGAACGCGCCGCTGCCCGATTTTGGCGGGCTCGTCTCCACGACCATGGCCAACGTGTTCATCGATTCCGTCAAGAAGGCCGAAGACTCGGATGCGCTCATCGTGCGCCTGCACGAGGCGCTGGGCGAGCGCGGTCCGGTCGAAGTCTCCTTTGGCTGGCCGCTGCGCGAGGCATGGGAATGCGACCTGATGGAAGAACACGACGCGCCGCTTGAGATCAACGAGAGCGATGTGCCGCTGTACATAAAACCCTTCGAGATTCGCACAATTAAAGTGTGGTTCTAGGTGCCCATGTTATCCCGGTCTCTGACTGCCGTTGGCGGCGACTCGAAGAAGAAAGACGGCCCCGGAATGTGGGAACAGCCGCCCTCGGCTGTCGGACCGTTACCAGCGACTTGGGACGACAGGCGAGGGCGCCTGTCCCACATTTTCCAAGCAGCGCAGCGAAGGATATTGTTCACGCGCGAATGTTGAGACATAAGCAGGATACTTCACTTCGCCGCGCTTCGCTCAGGATGACAAGAGGTCATACCGTGCCGCGAGAACCCGCCGGGTCAATGTTCGTGACGGTGATGGAGGTCCGGCCAGTGGGGATGGGCGTGCTCACGGGCGTCGTGGGTGTGTTCGTGAACATGGCGCTCCTGTGCATTGGGACAAGGCCGGACAGGCGCATTATAGCCAATCGCCTGCCGGGAACTCGCGTGGTCCGCCGGGCGCTGTTTGTGCCCAAAAGGCCGGGTGGCCTACAATGCAGGTCCCATGAAGACGTTCGTTTCGAGAAGTTTTCCGCTGTTGGGCGCGCTCTGCGTGGCGGCGACATTTGCCGGCATGGCGGAAGCGCAGTATGCGGATTACGTTTTCGTGCCGCCGACGGCGAAGGCTGCGGGAACGCTGGATGCGGCGCGCTATCCGCTGCCGCGCGCCGAAGCGCGGCAGTTGCTTGCCGCACCGATGCCCGAACGGGAGTACACCTTTTTCGCCGGCCAGGCGGATGCGTTGAAGGCGCAGGCTGCGGCGGGTCCGGCGCTGGAGGTGGCGGCGGGACAGCAGATTGACCTGGATGCGGCGGCGCTCTTCGGGGAGCCCATTCAGGAACCGGGAAACTACCGGTGGCTGGCGCGGATCGCCTCGCGCGGGGCGCTTGCCCTGCGGTTGCGGGCCGACCTGAGCGGTTTTGCCGGGGGCCAGTCCCTCTATCTCATCGCCGCGGACGGCGGGCGCACTTTTGGCCCCTTCACCCGTGCGCAGGCGCGGAACAACGGCACCTGGCTGCCGACCACGCCGGGCGGGTCGGTCACGCTCGTCCTGAACTCGCCCGATACCACCCTGCCGCCCGTGCGCATCGAGGCGCTGTCCCACTTCTACCGCCTGCTCAACGAAGATTCCGAAAAGGACGCCCCGCTCTGTCCCGAGCCGGTCGCCTGCGAGGGGATCGAGGCGGCACGGCAGGTGTCGACCAGCGTGGGCATGCTGATTGTTCCCAGCGGTCTGGGGCAGGTGCAGTGCTCGGGCACGCTGCTCAACCGGGCCGGCACGCCCACCTATGACCCGCTGTTGATCACGGCGCACCACTGTTTCAGCGGCAATGTGGACCCGGCGGATGTCGAGGTGGTGTGGGACTACCGGAAGGACGTATGCACCCTGGACCCGGTAACGATGGATTTCGACACCATGCCGCGCAGCAACGGCAGCGAAATGCTTGCCAGGAACACCCGGCTGGACGGTCAGTTCCTTCGGCTGGACCAGGCGCCGGTGGGCGCATACGGGCGGGCATGGGCGGGTTGGGACGCGCGGACGCCGGTGGTGGGCGACCTGGTGCAGGGTTTTCACCTGCCCGCGGGCACCTCCATGAAAACCTGCCGCGGCGCGGTCATTGAGGTGGAGAAAACCGAATGCCTGGACGTGCTGTGCATTACCCGCTACGAGATGCAGACGACCGTGCGCTGGGCAGAGGGAATTACCGAGGGCGGATCGTCCGGATCGGGCATGTTCTACCGAGACCTGAACTGGCGTCTGGGCGGCATGCTCAGCAACGGCACAGTCCATACCTGCGGCAAGCCTGAGAACAACCGGGACGATTTCTCTTCCTTCAAGGAGTTCTATCCGTTCATTGCCTGTTACCTGACGGACGGCGCGGAATGCGCCGCGCAGGAGGAATCGGGTTGCCTGATCAGCAGGCTGTTCGGCGAAAAGAGCGCGACAACCAAGGCTTTGCGTGGTTTCCGCGACCAATGGCTGGGCGCAACCCCCTGGGGGCGGGCGCTGAGCCGGGCGTACTACAAACTCTCGCCCGCACTGGTCCGGGGAAATTAGAATTTTCGTAACACTTTAGCCGAATGGCGTGAAGAGTCTTCTTGCTCTTGCTCTTAATCCTGTTCTTGCTCCCGTTTTGAACCATAGAAACAACGAGATTAATGAGACCCTCTCTACAAATAGCCTTGTGTAACTTCCATGGTTCTCACCAGTTTCGAGCAAGATTAAGAGCAGGAGCAGGAGAGAAGAACCAAGCAGCCACGCCAATCGGCTAAACGGAAACGAACTCTCCCGGCCCGTAAAACGGCCGTTCGGGACGGGGTATCCCGGTCCGGCGCAACGGATTGCGCGTCGCGGGGTTCCTTTGCTATACTTGCCAACCCGGTCCGGGTATTACAGTGCCCGGTGTCTTTTAGGATTCAACAGGGAGATCGGTATCCATGTCCGGCCATTCCAAGTGGAGCACCATTAAGCGCAAAAAGGGTGCGGCTGACGCCAAGCGCGGCAAGATTTTCTCGGGCCTGGCGAAAGAAATAACCATTTCGGCCCGCATCGGCGGCGCCGACCCGAGCGGCAACCCGCGCCTGCGGTCGGTGCTGATCGCCTGCCGCGCCAACAACATGCCCCGCGAAAACATCGAACGCGCCATCAAGAAGGGCACGGGCGATATCGAGGGCGTTGTGTACGAAGAGATACGCTACGAGGGCTACGGCCCCGGCGGCGTGGGCATCCTCGTGGACGTGCTCACGGACAACAAGAACCGCACCATCGCCGAAGTGCGCCACATGATCACCAAGGCGGGCGGCACCATGGCCGCGGCCAACGCGGTGGCGTGGAACTTCGACCCGCGCGGCATCATCACGGTCCCCAAAGAGGGGCTCAGCGATGACGACATTCTCGAGAAGGCGATCGAGGCGGGCGCCGACGACGTGGACAGCTCGGGCGACGTGCACGAGATTGCGACGGAGCCGGGGCAGCTGCACGTGGTCGCCGAGGCGCTGGAGAAGATGGGCGTGAAGGCCGAGGAAATCGCGCTCAAGATGATCCCCAAGACCCTCACGGCGGTCGAGAAGAAATCGATTCCGGCGCTCATCAAGCTGCTGGAGGCCATCGAGGAGAACGAGGACGTGCAGAACGTGTTCTCCAATGCCGACATCAGCGACGAGGACATG
>CAZOMH010000280.1:0-5972 GCA_964580415.1 uncultured Nitrospirales bacterium | reverse complement strand
ACGGCGGATGCCAACCGGATCGACGGCCACCGGCTTCTCGGTGAACAGGTGCTTGCCGGCGTTGATGACGGCCTCGACATGCATCGGGCGGGCGTAGGGCGGCGTGGCATGAATGACCACATCCACGTCGGTCTTGAGCAGTTTTTCATAGGCATCCAGACCGACAAACCGCATTTCAGGCTTTACATCGACCTTGGCCCAAATCTTTTCACCGGCCTTTTCCAGGTTCTTGAGGCACGCCTCAACCTTGTCGCTGAACACGTCGGCCATGGCCACCAGCTTGACGTTGTCCACGCCGGTGAGGCAGTTGACCGCCGCGCCCGTGCCGCGTCCGCCGCAGCCGATAAGCCCGATCTTGAGGGTGTCCGTGTTGCCCGCGGCCACACCGGCCCGCGCCGAAACCACGGCAAATCCGGCCAACGCAGACGCCTTGGCAAAGTCCCTGCGGCTGATTCTTCCGCGCTCTTCCATGTCCCAATACCTCCTGACCGTTGTTGTGAGAAGCTGTTTCATGTGTCGCAAGCGGCCGACGGCCGCAAAAAGTCCCATCAGGATAACAGAAACGCCGGGCAAAGTCAGTGTCCAATAGCGGCACGGTTCACGGCCGCGTCAGTGCCTCAATCAGTGCTTTCTTGAATCCGGCTTCATCCTTCCATCCCAGCGCACAGTGGACCGGGCGGCCTTTCGGGTCCTCGACCGTCATGCCTTTGTCGTCCACGCGCAGGTTGACCGTTTCCATTTTCAGAAAGTCCGTCGACCGGGTCATGTACATCGCCTGGGTGTCGAAAAGAATGCTGCTCGAATCCTTGGGTTGCTGGTCCCGGTTCTTCCACTGGTCGTAGTTTTCGACCACAATGCGGGCGAGTTTGGTTTCAGATTTCGCCACGCGGGCATAATCCTCCCCGTTGAGCCGCAGGTTGCCGCAGGTGTCGAGCGGGGCGATTGAAATGTCCCAGGGCGCGGCGAAAACGGCCTGCGCCGCCGGAATGTCGCATACCACGTTCCATTCCGGATCGGGTGTGGCCTTGCCCGCGTAGCCGATGCGCACGCTGCCGAACATCAGCACCAGCCGCGCCTTGGCCGCAATGGACGGATCACGCCTGAGCGCCTCGGCCAGGTTGGTCAGCGGGCCTATGGCGCACAGCGTAATCGGTTCCTTGGCCGCCTTGATCGTGTCGATGAGCGCCTGCACGCCGTCCTGATGCACCGTGCCTTTGTACTGGTCGAGCGTGTAGCCGCCGAGCCATTTCTCCTGGTTGATGGGCACGTCCTTGGTCTTCACGCCAATGCCCAGCGGAATGTCGGCGCGCCCGGCCCGTTCCAGGATTTTCGCCACCAGCCGGGCCTTGAGCGGCGTGTTGTACGCCGCAACGTTTACCAGCTTCAGATCAATGTCGGGCGAGCCAAGCGCCATGCAGAGCGCCCAAGTGTCGTCAATATCATCACCGATATCCGTGTCCAGAATCACCGGGGTGACGCCCTGCACGGCGCTGAGACAGAAAATACCTAGGGGAATCATCCAAGTCATGGCATCGGGCTCCTGTGTTGCGACGGCGCTTCAGTCCGTCTTGGGCAAACCGAAGGTTACCCCTTCAATGGGGAATCCGTCAACATCTGTGATGCGCAGGTTAAAGGTCCAGCTTCCGTGGCTGTTGATGCTGGTCACGCCGAGCCGGGTTGCTCCGGCCGGCAGCGTGATTTCGGCACGCTCTTCGAACAGATACCGGTCCCTGAACTGGGCGCCATGGCCGTTCTGGGGGTATTCGGCACGGTCAAAGACGCATTTGTCGCCAAGCCAGACGCGGATACCGTCGTCCCAGCCGATATTGAGAAAGGCGTTTTGCGCCCGGGGGGAGTGCAGTTCGGCCGCCAAATGCGCCGACTGGTCGTTGGTGTTGCGCCAGTCAAACGCGCCGGTCATGCTCACACTGCCCAGCGGCGCGCGCGCCTGGAACGGAAACCAGTGAACGGCGTCGGTGCGGCCCTGCACCGCGGCGTCGGGCCGGATGGGCGCGGTAACCGCGCCGGGTGCGGCAAACTGGGGCTTGGTGAAGGGGTTGCCCAGCAGGCCGAGCACGTACCAGTCGGCGGGCGACCCAAAGGTGCCACACAGGTCGGGCGCGGACAGGCGGCCCTGGTCGTAGTCCTTCACCGCGCGCACGAGCCTTTCGGCGCGCGGGTCCACCCCGGCCGTCTTGTCGGCCACGATGTCCTGCCACTGGCGGACCACGTCGGCGGCACCTTCAAACGATGCGGGCGCAACGCCGTATTTATCCTTCAGTGACGGGTCGGCCGGGCACCATACCGGCGCACCCGAGTAGGACCACACATAGCGCTTGGCTACCGTGCGCAACGCCTGCAACTGCGCGCGCAGTTCGGCCAGTTCCTCCGGCCAGGGGCGCACGGGGTAGTCCTTGCCGCCCGTTTCGATCATGTGCAGCGGCCACACGCCCGGCGCCACGGAACAGCGGTCCTTCCAGTAGCGCAGCACGGCGTCGTTGCCTTTCCATATCCATTCAATGGCCAGATCGCCGTCGCGGCACAGGGCAATCTGCGACACCGGCCCGTCCCACAGGCAGTAGGCGCGTTCGTAGGCAAGGTGGTATCCACCGGGCGCATTGCGCCCGGCCATCACCGCCAAGAGACCCTTCATGTATTCCCGGCACACGGGCCGGTTGCGCGGCTCGCCGGGCAGCACAAAGACCACGGCTTCCGGATAGGCATCCAGCACGGCCGACATGGTGGCCCGACCCTGCGTTTCCGCCGCGTTGAGAATGTCCTCCACGGTGTACCCGTCCCACGTGTATATCTCGTGGTCCAGCGCATAGCGCCTGTAGGGGTACTCCACGTCGATGGCAACCCCGCGGAACCCGTTCTCTTTTGCCGCCTGCGCCACGCGGCCGAAATGCCTGGCCATCTTCGCCGTGTAGTCGGCGGAGCGCAGTGTTTCCGGCGACGGCCATACGCCGTTCTCCGCAAAATGCACGTCCAGCACCGATTCGGTCGCTCCCGCGGCGTTCAGGTTTTTGACATTTTCAGCCACCTTCGCCAGCCAGTCGGAGGATGCCGGGGCGTCCGCGCCAAAACCAAGGTTCCCGGCCACCGCCTCGTCCCAGTCACCGACCACGAAAAGGAACCCGTCATAGCACCGCGCCACCTCGGCGGCATGCTCGTTCAGGTAGCCGTTTGGAGATGCCGAATAGGCCAGCATTTTCGGCTGGGAAACAGCGGGAAGAGCGATGAGGAAGGCAGAAAACAAGAGCGTTAGGAAACGAGCACGCATGGGACAACTCCTTGTTCTGGGTCTCAAGAACCGGGCGCGACGGAACTTCTAAAATTGCGAAACCCGCAGCGCCATCGGCTGCGATTTGTGGCACAAGGACCAAGGCGCGCGGCGGGCGGGACGCCCGCGATACGCGACGCGGGCGTCCCGCCCGCCGCGTGCCCCACTTTGCCCGCAGCGGCGGTGTTGCGCCGCCTGGGCCGACACACGCGGCCCATTCTCGCAATTACAAACGGTTGAATCAAGGACGAAAAAGGCTTACGCTCAAGCCGTTGACTCTGAGCGGGACCATATTCAAGAACGGACCGCCTGCGCACCGGGAGCACCGGCCCTGCCGCGGCGAAGCCCCTCGGGCGTAGCCTGGACATCGCTGCCGGCTTCCTCCGGCGTTTCCACGCGCAAGAACAAACGGGCTGAATGGGAGATTGGACATGGCTGAGGCATTGAAGGTTGGCATTGCGGGCTGCGGCAAGATTGCGCAAGAGGATCATGTGCCGGGCTGGCTGGGCGTGAAGGGCGCGAAGATCACGGCGCTGTGCGACGTGGACCCCGCGCAGATGGAGGCACTGTCGGCCAAGTTCGGGCTGGGCGATGCGGCACGATTTGCGGACACCGCCGCGATGTTCCGTTCCGGGGTGGACGCGGTGGTCGTCTGCACGCCGAACAAGCTGCACCGTCCGATGGCGTTGGACGCGCTGGCGGCGGGGCTGCACGTGCTGTGCGAGAAGCCCATGGCCGCGACGACGCCGGAAACGACGCGCATGATCGACGCGGCACACAGGGCGGGCCGTATTCTCCAGATCAACCACACCCTGCATTACTATCCGCCGTATGCGGCATTCGCGAAACTGGTGCAGCGGGGCGTCATCGGCGCGCCAATCCACCTGCGCTGCCTGCGCGCGCACAACTCGACGCCCGACGTGGGCTGGTCGCCCGGCGCAACCTGGTTTGTGCAAAAGGCGTGGGAGGGCGGCATCGTGCTCGACATCGGGGTACACATGGCGGAGATGATGCACTGGACCGCCGGGCCGGTGACGGAACTGGCCGCATTCACCGGCACGCGCAAACCGGGCATCGACGTGGTGGACAACGCCTCGGTGATCATGCGCTTCGAGAACGGCGCAACCGGCGTGCTTGAACTGAGCTGGGTCACCCCCTGCGGCGGCGGATTTCTGGAAGTTTACGGTGAGAAGGGCACGCTGCGCATGGGCTTCACCGAGGCCGCGCCGATAGAACTGATCAAGCCGGGCCGCAAGGGCGCGCCCGACGTGGTGACCCATCCAAAGGTGCCGACAAAGCGCACCACGAGCCAGCAGGCCTTCTTCGAAGCGATCCGCGGCAAGGCCCCCTCGCCCACGCCGGGCGAACTGGGCCGCGACGCCATCGCGCTGTGCGAGGCGATCATGAAATCCGGCGAGACGGGGAAGTTTGTGAACGTGAAGAAATTCTGAACGGTTTGCTGCAAGGGCGCAAAAAGACACGGAGGAGACACGGCCATGAAGATCGGTGTGAGTTCGTACAGTTTCAGCCAGCTGGTGGAGTCGGGCGCAATGCAGCCGCTCGATGTGATCACGAAGGCGAAGGAGATGGGCTTTGAGGCAATCGAGTTCGCCGGACTCACGCCGCCCGAGGGCGTTTCGGCGCTGGAATTCGCGCCGGTCGTGCGCGGGGCATGCGCGCAGGCCGGGCTGCCCATCGCCAACTACGCCGCCACGGCCGACCTGCTCTGCGGCAGCGGGGGAGACTTGGACGCGGAAATCCTGCGTGTCTGCGGCGAGGTGCTGGTGGCCGAAGCGCTGGGTGCGCCGGGCATGCGCCATGACGCGGGCTGGGGTTATCCGCCGCAGCATCCGGGACCGAAGAGTTTCGGGGCGGCGCTGCCGCGCATGACTGACGGTTGCCGGGCCATCACGGAATTCGCCGCCGCGCGCGGCATCCGCACGATGGTGGAGAATCACGGCTATTTCTGCCAGGACAGTTGCCGCGTGGAGAAGCTGATTGAGGCCGTGGGCCACCCGAATTTTGGCGTGCTCACCGACATGGGCAATTTCATGTGCGCCGATGAGGACCCGGCGCAGGCGGTGGGCCGTCTTGCGCCCTATGCGTTTCATGTGCATGCCAAGGACTTCCACTGGAAGTCCGGAAACGGCCCCGACCCCGGCGAGGGCTGGTTTCCCACGCGCGGCGGCAACCGCCTGCGCGGCGCCATCATAGGCCACGGCGAGGTGCCCGTGGTCCAGTGCCTGCGCCTGCTCAAGAACGCCGGTTTCGACGGCGTGCTTTCGCTCGAATTCGAAGGGCTCGAGGACCCGATAAGGGGCATCACCATCGGCCTTGCCAACCTGAGACGCGCGGTGCAGGACGTGTACGGGGATGCGTGGGGTGGGTGAAGTTCCGCAAAGCGGAACGCAACCCACCATCTCTTGCGGATACGGGATTAACAGTCTGTCGGACTTTGGCCAATTTTGCCGAAAAATCCTACATTCTGGTTGGTCGCAGTTGTTGATGATGTCACACGAGGCTACTTGCTGAAGATCCTCGAGCAAAACAAGACGAATAGCTGCGCAAACAGCGGCACGTTGAAGGCCATTTTCTGAACCGTGTTCACCGGGTTACATCCGTGTAGGAAAAAATCCAAAGTCCGACAGACTGTTAACCCGGATATCTCACCAGTTACTCCGAACAGTCG
>CAZOMH010000279.1:0-5974 GCA_964580415.1 uncultured Nitrospirales bacterium | reverse complement strand
ATGAGGCCTATGTCACTTTCCACCAATCCTATGTGGAGAGCGTCTGGTGGTCGCTGAAGCAGCTCTTTGACCGCGGCCTGCTCTACCAGGGCCACAAGGTGGTCTGGTGGTGGGCGCAGGGCGGCACGGCCCTGTCCGCCGGCGAGGTGGGCGAGGGATACCGCGACACGGACGACCCGGCCATCACGGTCCGGCTCGATCTCGTCGATGCCTCGCGGACGAAACTCGGTCTTGACTGCCGCGCCAGTCTGCTCGTGTGGACAACCACCCCGTGGACGCTTTCGAGCAACTGCGCGGCCTGCGTCGGGGCGGATATCGACTACGCACTTGTCCACCGCGTCGAGGGTGACACGCATGCCGTGTTCATCCTGGCGGAATCCCTTGTGGAGAAGTACTTCGGCGAGAGCGCCGAGATCATCCGCACCGTCAAGGGTGCAGACCTGCTCGGGCTCAAGTACACACCGCTGTTCCGGTACGACACACCGCAGCACATCGAAGGCGGCGGCCCGGCGGAGCGATATTGGGAAGTCATCCCCGGCGATTTTGTCGATCTCGAAACCGGTACCGGCATCGTGCATATCGCTCCCGCCTTCGGCGAGGACGACTACCGCGTCTGCAAAGAACAGGGCATCGGCTTCCTGTGCTTCGTCAAGCCCGACGGCACCTTCGACGACCGCGTGACGGACAAGGACCCCTATGACGGCGCGCCCATCGCGGGCCAGTTCTGCAAGGCCGCCGACAAGGGTATTCTTCGCGTGCTCAAAGAGCGCGGCATGGTGCTCCGCCACGACCAGTACAAGCACTCGTATCCCTTCTGTCCGCGCGCCGAAAACGATCCGCTCATCCAGTACGCGCGCAAGAGCTGGTTTATCCGGACCTCGCAGTTCATCGAACAGTTCGTCGCGAACAACCGCGAGATTAACTGGCAGCCCGAGCACATCCGCGACGGGCGATTCGGCAACTTCCTCGAGAACAACGTGGACTGGGCGCTGTCGCGCGAGCGGTACTGGGGCACGCCGCTGCCCGTGTGGATTTGCGAGAAGACCGGCGGGATGGAGTGCATTTCCTCCTACGCCGAACTGCTCGCCAAGACGGACGTGCAGGGCACGGAAGTGTGGGAACAGGCCAAGGCGGCCGAACCGTCGCTCAGCGAACACCTCAAGGTACACAAGCCCTACATCGACGCCGTCACCTACCAGAGCCCCTTTGACCCGACGGCGCGCATGCGCCGCGTGACCGAAGTCATTGACGTGTGGTTTGACGCAGGGTCCATGCCCTTCGCCCAGTGGGGCTACCCGCACGCGCCCGGTTCGGATGAACTGCTCGCGTCGCATTTCCCCGCCGATTTTATCAGCGAGGGACTGGACCAGACGCGCGGCTGGTTCTACGCGCTGCTGGCCATAAGCACCGTCGTTTTCGGCGAGGACAAGGCCCCCTGGCCGCACCCGTTCAAGAACTGCATCTGCCTCGGGCTCGTACACGGCGAGGACGGGCTCAAACTGTCCAAGCGCCTGCGCAACTACAAGGACCCGAACGAGTTGTTCGACGCATACAGCGCCGATGCGCTGCGCTGGAGTTTGATCGCAAAGAACCCGCCGACCACCGCAATCCGCCTTACGGAGCGCAACGTCGAGGAGGCGCAGCGCGAGATGATGCTGCGCTGGTACAACGTGTACAGTTTCTTCGCGATCTACGCGAACCTGGACGGCTTCGACCCCTTCGACGCGCCCGATGCGCTGCTGCTCGGCTTGGGCTGTTCCAGCGCGGAACCGCGCGCCAACGCGGGCGCGGAACGCCCCGGATTCCAGCCCGAGGCCGAACGCGGCGAGCTGGACCGATGGATACTCAACGAACTGCACCGCACCGTCGTCGCCGTGCGCGAAGGCATGGACAACTACGAGACCTATCCTGCCGCGCGAGCGCTGTCCGAATTCCTGGACGGCCTGTCCAACTGGTACGTGCGCCGAAGCAGGGCCCGGTTCTGGGCAAGCGCCTGGTCGCAAGACAAGACAAACGCCTACTGGACCCTCTACGAGTGCCTGCTCAAGCTGGCGCAAATGATGGCGCCGTTCACGCCGTTCTTTGCCGAAACCACCTGGCGCAACCTGTCCAAGCCGCTGCCCGGCGCGCCGGAAAGCGTCCATCTGTCCAACTTCCCGCAGACCAACCGTGACGCGCTTGACTGGTCCCTTATTGAGGACATGACACTCACACGCGACGCGGTGAACCTGGGCCTGAGCGCCCGGCGCACGGCGAACCTCAAGGTGCGCCAGCCGCTGGGCCACTGCCAGATCATCCTCGCCTCCGAGCGCTACCGGGAGGCACTCATCCGCCACAGCGATCTGCTCATTGAGGAATTAAACATCAGGGAAGTCGCGTTCAGCGAAAAACCGGACGACTACGTGACCTATGCGGTCAAGCCGAACTTCAAGGTGCTTGGCCCCAAGTGCGGCGCCAGGGTGAAGAAGGTCGGCGCGGCCCTTTCACAGGGCTCCGGCGCGGCCTTCTTCGCGCAAATGCGCGACACCGGCGCAATTCATCTCGATATCGACGGCGAGACGGTTGAACTGGGCGGCGAGGATGTCGATGTGCGCCTCCAGCCCAAGCCCGGCTTTGCCGCCGCGCAGAGCGCCAACATGGTTGTGGTGCTCTCCACGGAAATCACCGAAGAACTGCGCCACGAGGGCTGGGTGCGCGATTTCATCCGCATCGTGCAGGACCTGCGCAAAGAGCAGAACGTGGCCTACGACGCCCGCGTCGAAATCGCGGTGCATGCCGCCGACAAGGGTCTGGAAACTGTGCTGCGCCAGTTTGAGGCATCCATCATGGAAACCGTGCTGGCCCGCACCGTCCGCCATGTCAATGCCCCGCCCGAAGGCGGCCGCACCGGAGAGACAGAAGCAGGCGAAGTCACGGTGCTGATGACGCCGTAGGACCGATATTGTCATCGCGGGTTCCGGACCGTCGATGGCCGCGAATCGCTGAAAAGGAAACATCGGGGATGTGGGACAGCCGCCCTCGGCTGTCGGCCCAAGTCGCCGATCACGGTCCGACAGCCGAGGGCGGCTGTCCTACATTCCGGAGCCGTCTTTCTTTGTGGGCACCCACGGACCCGGGGCGTAGTTGTCTTCCGTGCCGGGGGAATAGTGGTAGTCGCCGCCGGGGGCGTTGTAGAACTGGATTATGCGCAGCAGTTCGTTCAACGAAATGGCCCAGTCACGGGGATTGTAGTCTCCGTCATGGGCCGTGCAGGTCTGGTCGCCGGTTCCGGGGGCATAACCGTCTTCGGTAGAGGTGTCGCAGTGAAAGGTGCCGATGTTGTAGAACTGCACCACCCGCAGCAGTTCGGACAGGGAAATACTGTAATCCTTGTCGTAGTCCGCCGAATGCGCCGGGGGGCCGACCGTCACAGTCAGCCCGCCATTTGCCACGCTGAGCGCCACAGGTTCTCCGGCGGCGTCGGAAGCATTGGAACCCGCATCACGCACCTCGGCGGCGTAGTCGGGCATGGCGGCGGCATCGACCAGGAAATTGAGATAAACAAGAGTCCCCTGCGGCAGGGCGCCCGTCCCGCCGTAGATCACCACGGTCACGGACTTCCCATTGGGTTCAAAATCAAAGCCTTTCCCCGCCCCGGCCAGTCCCGGACCGGCAGAAACGCCGGAGAGCGTTATCCAACCGGCATCCCACGCGGCCTTGAGCACCAGCGCGGACGGCGCCACGGCCGCGCCTGACAGGGCGTAGGTCACCGGAACGGGCGCCACCTGACCCGACGTGCCATTGGCGTTGCCCAAGGCAACGCCGGGCAGCGCCTGCGCGCTTTCGGCCGCCAGCAGCAGGCACACCACCCCCACGCTTGTTGTCCAAGTCCAAATGGTGTTCAGCACCGTTCTCATCACAAAAAAGCTCCGGGTGAATTCTTGCCTACAGGAGTATAGCATTAGTGCCGGGTTTGACGTACAGTGAAAAACACGAAAGCTGACGTGAAAAGGCCCCCTGCAAAAGGGGACCAGGGTAGTGTTCTGTCCACGCGCCGGTTTTTGGGTCCGGGCCGGTCCATGATACACTTAGCATCATTACCGGCCCCGGCAGGGGGAACGGTGGCAACGTGATTACTCCCACGCTGACGGCATCACGACAACTTACCGGAACATTCGCATTATGATCAGGCATTGGATGGCGGCGTTTTTGGCCGCATGGACTCTTTCTTTGGCCGCGGGCGCATTGGAGGCAGGTGCCGGCCGGTCGGAGATCACTCCGCCCATCGGCACCCCGCTCAGCGGTTATGGCGACCGCATGGGGCGCAGTTCGACGGGGGTGCATGACCCTCTGTGGGCACGGGCACTCTATCTGGACGACGGCACCACGCGCCTGTTCCTTGTCAGCGTGGACCTCGTTGCGGTCAACCCGGAACTGCGGGCGCGGGTGCTGGAACTGGCCCCGGACATTGTGCCGCCGGAAAACATTATCATCTGCGCCACGCACACACACAATGCGCAGGGCGGCATGACGCGCAACCTTGTGATGCGGGCCGTGTCGGGACGGTATATCCCGGAAGTGCTGGAGTCCACGGCCATCGGCATCACACAGTCGATGCAACAGGCCTATGACAACCGCAGGCGCGCGGCCATCGGCTACGGCACCGCCAAGCAAACGTCGCTCACGAGCAACCGCCGTTTCTCGGGCGGGCCGACAGACGAGCAGATCGGCGTCGTCATGGTCGAGGATGCCGACGGCAAGCCCATCAGCGTGGTCGCCAATCTTGCCGGACACCCGACGACCATCGGCGACGGGCCGGAGCACTATGAAATCTCAGCCGACTACCCCGGCTATTACTGCCAGGAAATTGAACAGCTTACCTCGCCCGACTGCGTTGCCCTGTTTCTCAACGGCGCAGAGGGAAACCAGACGGTCGGCGATCCCGAGGGCAAGTCGGGCTGGGCCCGCACCGAATCCATCGGCCGGTCGCTCGCGCGCCGCGTGAAAGAGGTTGTCAACGCCATTTCCTGCGGTGAGGCCACGCTCAGGATCAACTCGGCCGAGCCGAAGCTGCCGCTGACGCTTGCCACACAGATACAGCCGGACAAGGTTGTCGTGAAGACGCTGGAAATTAACGACCTGCTGATGACCTTTATCCCCGGCGAGCCCTGTGTGGAAATCGCATTGGAACTGCGCAACCGCTCCCTGGCCCGGGGCTACAAGGCGCAATTCACCGTGGGGCTGGCCAACAATTACATTATGTATTTCACGCCGAAATCGCTGTACTCCGAATTCAACTACGAGGCCGCCTCGTCCTTTTTCGGCCCGCGCATGGAGGACTGGTTCTACCGGGAGTTCACGCGGCTGATGAGCAAGGGCGAGGCGCTGCCCGACCCGCCGTCTGCCGAACCGGCGCAGCCGCAGGAACTGCAGGGCGGCATCCTGCTCAATCTCGCCGGCGATCCCCACACCATCGGCGTTGCGCGGGGCCGGGCCTTCCAAGAGGACTTGAAGCTCCGCTATGACAGCCGCATATACCAGCCCGTTTCCACGGGCGCATGGTATCCGCCCGGCAGTGTGTGGGCGAAATTGCCCAAATTCATCGACCCGACCATGCTTTTGGTGCCGATGATGGGCATGGCGGCGCGTCCCCTGCTCAAGGGAGTGCCCGATTCGGCCTTCCGTGAAATGGAAGGCCTTGCCGACGGCGCGGGACTGCCCTTTGACGCCATGTGGCTGCTGCAAAATGCAACCACCTTTGGCGCTCTGGAAAACAAGACGCCGCTCTTCGCCACACCGCTGTGTACAATGTTCGCCACCGTCGGCGTGCGCGCGGGCGCCGACGATCTGCTGGTGGCGCGCAATCTGGACTGGGCTTTTGACGAACAGCCCGTGGTCACCAAGGTTGCCCCGGCGGAAGGGCACAAGTACGTGCAGGTGGGGTTCACCTGGAATGCGGGCGTGTTTACCGGAATGAACGATGCCGGGCTGGTGG
>CAZOMH010000278.1:0-5982 GCA_964580415.1 uncultured Nitrospirales bacterium | reverse complement strand
CACAGGTTGTTGGCGTTCCACCAGTCCCAGGCCACCTTGCCCGGCTTGATCCAGGAAGTGTCGGCCAGCGCGCAGGGGGTGCCAAGACGGTATACGACGTCATTCTCGACGAGTTCGGCGTCCCTGCGGGCGATGCCGACCACGCGCCAGGGGAAGGCGCGGCTGCCGGTTGTTTTCGATATGAAGGGTTCGGCGGATTTTACTTTGATATGGCGGTCTCCGCTGGGCACTTCCTCCTTCGGATAGGGGGCAAACTGGCCGCAAATCCGCCGGGGTTCCTTTTCGTCGCGGACAAGGAACATGCCGGGATAGGAATTCAGGTCGGCCTCGGTGAAAACCAGCTTCAGCCCGTTGTCGGCGGCCGCCAGCAACGGCATAAACGACAGCACGCCCGGCTTCCACTCCGACACCGTTTCAACGGCGTAGGGGGATTCAAAAGACACGTTGACGGTCTTGGCCGTGGTGCGGTGCAGCGTGTAGTCGCCGGCGAGATTGAAGGCGGCGGTTTCATTCTCAACGATCATATCGCCGCCGCGGGCGGTGACAATGCGGTAGGCCGCGGCGTCGTCATAGGCGCGCACCAGCAGCGAGAAGCCTCCTTCAAAGTCGAGCCGCAGTTCATTGCACTTGTTGGTGATGACGGCCCGCTTTTCGGCGACCGGCGGCGTGATGGATTCTTCAATGGCGGCCGTCTTGGAATCTTTCAGCTTGGCCATCTCGCCAAGCGTGTCGCCTTTGTAAAGCTTGAGCGCGATGGGCGAGGGGTTGACCACGGTGACACCGTCCACGGACAGCGACCAGGCCAGCCCATTTCCGGTCTCAACGGTCACTTTGATGCGACCGTCCGGGGAGACCACCGACTCTTCGGCCAGGGCGGACGCGCCAAAGAACGCTACAACCGAGGCCACCGCGAACGCGGCGCGGAACACGGCATTACCAAGCATGACAAAGCCCTCCTGTGTTGATGTTGGCTTGCATCAGCATACGCGAACCGGAAAGCAATGGCAAAATGCGGCAATGCCCGTGAACCACCCGGACGCCGCCGCCCGGCATGGACGCCTGCCCGCCCCGGCGTTTCCCACCGCGCACTTTGCAGGGGGCCGCCCCAATCCAACCGGTCGTGCCAAGGTTTCAAAACACCCATGGGAATAATGTGAAGAATGGGAGTTATGCGGCCGTCACTCGGAAAAATGGTGTTCGCACGAATGTTGCGGTGGATTCCGGCGTGGTACAGCGGGTAAAATCCTGATGGATGGCGGGCCGCGCCATTCACCCTGCGGAGGGTTAGCCTAATGGTAAGGCACCGGTCTTGAAAACCGGCGACTTCGGTCTTGCGAGTTCGAGTCCCGCACCCTCCGCCATTTTTGCCAACCAGCGCACCCTGTGAGGAACTCTCATGATCGACACCACCTGTCCCAGTTGCGGCGCGCGCCAGCCTGTGGATGAGTCCCGGGCGGGTCGCGAAATCTACTGCGAATCCTGCGGAGCAAAATTTCGCGTCCCCGCGGCGGGCGAACCCGCCGCCAAAACAGCCGCCGCGCCGTCGGCCGAGCCCGTGGGTTTTCATTGGGAAGGCCGCCCGGTGCGCCGTGACCAGTTGGGCGTGTGGATTTTGGGCATCGCGCTGCTGCCCGTGTACGGCGCGGGGCTGATCTTTTTGGGCAAGGCGCTGCTCCACAGGTACAGCCGGCACTACACCGTTTCCGAAACGCATATCATTACCCGGCACGGCATTCTCAGCATTGACACGCGCCAGATTGCCGTGAAGGACATTCGCAGCATAGACGTGCAGGCCACGATGTGGCAGCGGATGCTGGGCATCCGCCGGGTCGAAATCAGCACGGCCGGAACGGAGGGTGTGGACGTCGCGCTGCTGGGCATTCCGGCGGAAATCGCCGATGCCATCCAGCAGCTCCAGTTGAAACAGGGCCACGGGCATGACGATTGAGCACGGTCCGGCGCCAAACGGGATTGGCCGGCGTTGATCTCTTCCGCACAACAACGGCAGCGGGTGCTGGACCTGGCGGAGGCGCTGGGGAATGTGTCCCTGGTTCCGGGCGCCGCCATGCGGGTCGCGGTGGAACTTCCGTCGCTGGAACCGCTGCAATGGCTTGCCGCGCAGCGGGGTCTGACACAGTACTACTGGTCTGACCGCGGGGGCGAATTTGAGATGGCGGGCGTGGGCGAGGCGGATGTGCTTTCACCAAGCCGGATTCCCCCGGACCCCCATGCCGTGCTCGAAGAGATTCGGAACCGGCTGCCCGCCGGTGGGGATCAACCGCGCTACTATGGCGGCTTTCGTTTTGAACCGACACGCGAGCCGGGCGGGCGGTGGCGCGAATTTGTGGCCTACCGTTTTGTGGCGCCGCTGGTGGAACTGTGCCGCGACGACCGGGGAACACGGCTCGCCGTGAATTTGTACGCGGCTCCCGGACAAAGTCCCGAAGAGGTTGTCGGGCGTGCCCGCGAGGTGCTGCGCGAGCGGGTTGTGTTTTCCTGCGGGGTGGAGGCGGCATCGCTGCCGCAGGTCATTCAGCGGGAAGACCGGCCGGACCGAAACGGTTGGATTGCGATGCTCGGCCGTGCGGCCAAAGCGTTTGATAGCGGGGACTTGCGCAAGGTGGTGCTGGCGCGCGAGACGTGCTTTACCGCCGCGGCACCCTTTGACCCGGTCACCGTGCTGTGCGCCTTGGCGCGTCAGACGGAAAATGCGTTTCTGTTCTGTTTTCACCCGGCTCCGGGCCGCGCCTTTCTGGGCGCGTCGCCCGAACGGCTGATGCTGCGCCGGGACACCCGGCTGTACAGCGAAGCCGTTGCGGGCACACGCCCGCGCGCGTCCGATCCCGCCGAAGACGCCGCGTTGGGCCGGACACTGCTGCACAGCGCCAAGGACCGGCGGGAGCATGCGCTCGTGGTGGAAGCACTGCGCGGGCATTTCGCCCGGCTGTGCAGTGACACGCGGGAGGACGACACCCCCTCGCTGCTGAACCTGCGCCACTGCCGCCATCTGGCGACCCGCTTCGAGGGGGTGCTGCGCGACGGGGTCTCCGATGCGGATGTTCTGGCCACGCTGCATCCGACGCCCGCCGTGGGCGGCACGCCCACGAAAAACGCGCTCGCCTTCATCGGCCGCGAGGAGCCCTTCGACCGGGGCACCTACGCGGGGCCGGTCGGCTGGGTGTCGGCGTCGGGCGCGGAATTCTGCGTGGGCATCCGTTCGGGCCAGGTGCGCGGCAATGAACTGGCCGTGTACAACGGCGCGGGTATTGTTCCGGGTTCCGACGCCGGCGAAGAATGGAATGAGATTGAGACCAAGATGGAGAATTTTCTGCGCGCCGTCGGTCTCGGCCACGGCGCGGATGAGTGTGAGAGGAAGGGTTTGGAATGAACAATCAGGCGTGGGCGGATATCTTGGTCGATGAACTGGTCCGGCTGGGCGCATGCGGCTTTGTGGTATCGCCCGGTTCCAGAAGCACGCACCTCGCGCTGGCCGTCGCGCGCCATCCCGACGTCCGGCAGGCGCTTCACTTTGACGAGCGCGGCGCGGCCTATTTGGCACTGGGCTGGGCCAAGTCCGCGGGGCATCCCGCAGTGCTGGTATGCACGTCGGGCAGCGCGGCGGCGAACTATTGGCCCGCCGTGGTGGAGGCGTCTTCGGGCCGCACGCCGCTGGTAATCCTGACGGCG
Organism: uncultured Nitrospirales bacterium; assembly: GCA_964580415.1. Classification (GTDB taxonomy): domain Bacteria; phylum Hydrogenedentota; class Hydrogenedentia; order Hydrogenedentales; family CAITNO01; genus CAITNO01. Next base: position 2,295 of record CAZOMH010000278.1, on the reverse strand, counting down.
GACCGGCCGCCCGAATTGCAGCGCTGCGGCGCCAACCAAACCATCGATCAGGACCGGCTCTACGGCGGGTTCACGCGCGCGTCGTTCACGCTGCCCTGCGCCGGCACGGGCTGCCCCGTGGACGCGCTTCGCGCCACGCTCGATCAGGCATTTCAGCAGGCGGTCCATCCCCCCGCAGGACCGGTACACGTGAACTGCATGTTCCGCGAGCCGCTTGATCCCGGCGACGAGATGCCGCCCTACCGCTTCGCGGACAGCGGTTCGGAATTTCCCGAGCCGCGCACGCGCTGGATTCTGCCCAAACTCGAAATATCCGAGCCCGACCAGCATTGGCTGCTGAACCGGGTGCATGAAGTGCGGCGCGGACTGTTGCTGGTGGGGGAACTGCGCAACGCGGCGGAGCGGGACGCCGCCCGGGAATTGGCGGCGGCCCTGCGCTGGCCGGCCTTCCCGGACATTGCCTCGGGTCTGCGCATCGGCGGCGCGGCCCCGCTGGTGGCCCATTTTGACGCGCTGCTTTTGTCGAAGACGTTTCTGGACCGTTTCAATCCTGATTTCATCCTGCACATTGGCGGAAACTTCGTTTCCAAGCGCCTGCTGGAGCGCGTCTCCACACGCAGTTGCGCGGTGGTGCAGGTCTGTTCGCATCCGATGGATTTGGACCCGGGGAGGGCCGTGGAGCGCCGTTTTGAGGCCGACATCGACGTCTTCTGCCGGTGGCTGGCGGCGGTGGCCAAACACCTGCCCCCCCCGGAGTGGACGCTGCCCTTCGATGCGCTCAACGCGGCTGCCGCCGCGGAAATGGACGCATGGTGCGCCGCGCGCAACGCGGCCAGCGAAATCGCTGCCGCCCGTGTGGTCTCGCGCGTGGCCCCCGCAGAGGCCACACTGTTTTTGGCCAACAGCATGCCCGTCCGCGACGCGGACCTGTTTGCCGCCCACGACGGGCCGGGCGCCTGGGTTGAAGTGAACCGGGGCGCAAGCGGCATCGACGGAAACATTGCCACCGCGGCCGGTTTGGCGCTCGGCTCGGAGAAACCCGTGGTGGCCGTGCTCGGCGACCTTGCCGCGTTGCACGATCTCAACTCGCTCGCACTGCTGCGAAACCTCAAAACCCCCTTCGTGCTGCTCGTGATCAACAACGATGGCGGCGGCATCTTTTCGTTCCTGCCCATAGCCGCCCACCGCGAGTTCTTCGAGAGCCATTTTGCCGTGCCGCACGGACTCGGATTCGGCCAGGCGGCGCAGATGTTCGGCCTGCCCCACCAAACGGCCGCTTCGGCTCCGGAACTGGAAACAGCATGCGCTGAAGCGCTGAAACGCCCCGGTGCCACGGTCATCGAGGTGCGCACGCGGCGTGACCGCAACGTGTCGGACCATCACGAACTGAAAGAACGGCTCAGCGCCGCCTGCCAAAGGGTACTGGGCGCGTAGTACTGTTCAGAACGGCCCCATATCGAACAGGATGCCCAGCAGCGCCAGTGTGGTGACCAGGGCAAGAAGCATGGACACGGTCAGCGCAAAGGACCATGCCCGGCGGGAGCGGGTCTTGCGCAGCCGGCGCAGCACCATCCAGTGTTGAACGGATGCGCCGGCCAGCGAAAAGAGGCCCAGGGCCGCAAGCGCCAAACCCAGATTGACGGCGTCTCCCGTGCGGCGGGACGACGGGGCCAGCATCAGGAGCACCTGCGCCAGGGTCAGGCCGAAACCGATCATGGTGAGTGCGGTGCGAATCCATGCCAGCAGCGTGCGCTCGGCCGCGAGCACGGTGCGCTCCACGTTCAGGTCTTCCCCGCACCCGGCCCCGTTGCTTTCGATCCCGGTCTCGTTGGATTTTCGAATCATCCGTGTTTCTCCCGTTCTGCCGCGCGCGGCTTGCCGGCGCCGAATATGATAAACTGTTGCCCCGCGAAGGCGGGAAGAAGGAGTCGCTGCATGGCTGCAATTCAGTGGGTGACGGCCCGCGAATACCGGGAAATACTCTACGACAAAGCTGAAGGAATTGCGAAGATCACGATCAACCGCCCGCACCGGCGCAATGCGTTTACGCCGCTGACGAATGACGAGATCAGCGACGCGCTGCGGGATGCGCGTTTCGACCCGGAGATCGGCGCCATCATCCTGACCGGTGCGGGCACCGAGGCGTTCTGTTCCGGCGGCGACCAGAAGGTCCGCGGCGACGCGGGCTATGTGGACGACCGCACAGGCGCGCACCGGCTCAACGTGCTCGACCTGCACCGCCAGATACGCACCCTGCCCAAGCCGGTGATTGCCATGGTGGCCGGCTACGCCATC
>CAZOMH010000277.1:0-5987 GCA_964580415.1 uncultured Nitrospirales bacterium | reverse complement strand
CCATCCGCCTTCGCCAGGAAGCTTCGGCGGGACAAGCCCCCCTCAAGGGGGGATTTGGGAGGCGCGCGGTTTGTTTGTGGTGAAAGGCATCCCCACCCGAACATACAAAGAAAAGGCGCCGCCCGGAGTGTCTCCGGGCGGCGCGCAAAGCGAGTCAATATGGGATGCGTGTTACCGCAAATTGATCTGGAAGTCCACCGCAACCGAGGTCTTCATGGTCGGGTCGGAACTGGTCACCAGCATCGCCTTGCCGTTGCCGCCGTCGCCGCGCAGCAGCGGCACGCTGGCCGCGGTCAGTCCGTGGCGCAGGGCGAAGAGGCAGTTTACCTGGGCCTTGGTGGTGAACAGGTCCTTGTCGTCGGCCGCCAAGTAGGGCAACTGCGCCAGCACGGAGGCCGGAATAACAGCCTGGCCGTCGTCCACCAGCGTACACATTGCCGCGCCGAAGTCGAGCGTGTCGGTCTCTGAATTGAGCACGATGGTCTCGAGCATCAGGGTGACGAAGTTGCCGGAGGTCTGGTTCGTGTCCCACGTGAGGGTGAGGTCCTGCAATTGGCCGTTCGCCGTCTGGAAGATGCCGCCCAGGGTGGCCGGTGCCGAAATGTTTATCGGGCTCGGAATCTTGCCTTCCACCGTGAAGCTGCCGAGGTCCACGCCGCCCGGCCAGGAGTAGCTGACCGTGTCGCCGTAGGTGAAGCCGGTGGAGACCAGCGGGTGCTGCAGGTAGAAGCCCGTGGTGCCGTAACGTCCGTCACCGAACAGGAAATCGAGGGGACGAAGCAGTTCGGCCGTTGCCGAGGTTCCGGTTAGCGGAACAGGCGTGCCGGCGTCGAGCGGTCCAATGCGTCCGCCTTCCGCGTCGTTGTCGTTCTGCACATCCATGGTGTCCGGGCTGTCCGTGTTTGGATTGGCCGTGTTGAACAGGCCGTTGGCATCAAACTGAACATCAAAGATGAGGTTGGAAGCCACCGGTCCCAGCGTGATGCCCAGATAGGCGGACAACCGGTTTTCCGGCGTCAGGTCGATGTGGCAGGTCTTGACCGTGTAGCGGTCTTCAATGGTGCCCGGCATGAGCAGGTCGAACTTTTCCCCGTCGAAACCGGAGCAGAACATCGCCGTGGATGTGTGGTGCTGCGTGGGGGATCCGATGATCCGGCCGAACGTGATCGTGTTGTCCGCGACCAGTCCCACCATGTCACCGTCCTTGGGGAAGTCCACGGTCAGTTCCACTGGAACCAGATTTTCATCACCGCAGGCGGCCGTTTTCGGCGTATGCACCACGCGCGGGGGGCGTCCCAGCACATAGACCACGCAGGTGGTGTCGCCGGGGGCGGGCATGCAGAACGCGCCGTCCTCGCCGGTCACCGCCACGCCGCCCGTGGAGGAAAGCACCTGTTCGTCGGCGATGGGGCTTCCGTCCTCGTTCTTGACATGGCCGGAAATGCACGAGTCGAAGACGATGTGCATGTCCTGCGCGGTGCAGTCGTTCGGCGCGCCGGTGTCCAGTTCGACCCGTGACGCCGCATAGTATGCGCCTTTCGCAATCAGGTCGAGCCGCACCTTGGCGTTCGGCTTTACCTTGACGCGGTAAGAACCGTCGTCGCCCGTCACGACTGTGTCCACGCCGAGATAGTCCGTGCCGATAGCCACCACGGTGGCGCCTTCGAGCGGTTCCCCGGTGTTGTCATAGACGGTGCCGTTGATGCAGTGCGGGGCTTCAAGCACATGGCCGCAGCACCACCAGCCGAAAGTGTCGATCTGCACGGCCACCACCAATGTGCCGTCTTCACGCCGGGTGACCGTTCCTTCGCCATTGGCATTCCAGTGTCCCATGTCCGCGTTGAAATGCCACGCGGCCACCGCATCTCCCTCCTGCAGTCCGGTGCCCGAAGGCAGCGCAACCTGGACTTCGGCCCGGGCATCGCCCGCCAGCGTCACCGGGCTGCCGCCCTGCGTCACCTGCACGTTCACGGCGCCGTAGGCTTCCAGCGCGGCATCGTCACCGAGCAATCCCGCGTCGAGTTTGAAACTGCCCGCGAACAGGTTCATGCTCTCGGGGTTGTCGGAATGCACCGCGGTGATTTCCACGTCCAGCGAGCCCGACACGCTCTTCGCGTCACTGCCCTGCACCGCATTGGCCGGCAGCACCAATGCGTTTCCCGCCGCGTCTTTCGCCTGGCCGCCCGCCGCGGCGTCCGCGATGTCGCCGACGCCGACGGACTCGTCCATCACCTGGGTGATCGAAACGAGGCTGTCCTTTTTCACCTTGACCTGCTGGCTGGCGGGGACATGGCCGTCAAAGGCGAATTGGATCGTGGTCTTGCCCATGGGTACAGAGTCGAAAGAGAAGAAGCCGTGTCCGTCGGTGTGTGTCGCGGTGCCGTCAGGCAGCGACACTTTCACCAGGGGTACGACATTCCCCTCCCCGTCCTGCACCCATCCGCAGACCTTTCCGGACCCTTTGCAGCCCGGGATGGCCGCAAGCACGGCCATCAAGAACACACAAAACATTCCCTTACGCATAACATTCGTCATTTCAGTCGGTCCTCCTTGACTGTTTTACACTCCTTCCCAAGAGTGCCATGCAATAATACACTGGAAGACACGAAATGTCACACACAGTGAAGCCGGTGCCATTTTGGGAATAAAACGCGGCGGGCGCGGCAGAAACGCATCTGCCGGAGAACCAGTCCGCCCTGCCTGCGCGGTCAATGGAAAGAGGGGCGCACGTCCAGGAGATGCATGACGGCGGCCATGCTCCGGGTGACGGGGGCCTGCGCGGGATACCGGACGAATTCCACGTGGCCGTCCATGTAGAGCACATTGCTGCCGCCGGGCACGTGATTGAACTTGGCCGCCTGGGTGGACACGTTGTCGAGCATGATGAAGACGCCGCTCTGGGCGACATTTCCGGCCCCGGCATGGTTGATATCGGTTATCAGGAAACGTTCAATTCCCTCGCGCAGCCGGTATACCGTTTTGGATGCGCCGCCGCCGTTGCCGTTGCCGGCCGGGACAGTGCGGTCCATGTCGGCCATCGCGCGAAACCCCTCGGGGTTGTCCAGCATACCCATCGGTATGGTGGACTGGAACAGGTCTTTCCAGGTGTCATGAAACTGTGCGGGCATGGTGGTGATGTCGGCCGGAATTTCGACACCGATATTCGCGGCCATGTTGCGCGCGTCGTCCACCGGCGTCTGTGTGTCCTCGTCCCGGCAACGGTCAAACAGGAAGGAGAAGTAGGTATAGCTGGCGTCGATGGCTTCCACGCCCTCTTGCCGGTTTCCGGCCACCTTGTTCATGAGCGTCCATTTCCCGGTTTCATCCTTGTGCTGATCGGGGCGGTCAGTGGAATCGGACGGGCAGAAGACCAAATTGAAATCGGTCAGATATTCCGGGTAGATGCTGTCCACACGCGGGCCGAAGGCGGCGCACAGGCGTTTGTTGCATTCCCATTCGAACTCCATGGGCGGGAACTTGTTGGCCGGGCTCTCTCCGGCGTACATCTTGAACACGACGCCCCATTGCTTGAGATTGTTCTGGCAGGAGGCGCGCCGCGCCGCTTCGCGCGCCCTGGCCAGCGCCGGGAGCAGGATGCTGGCAAGGATGCCGATGATGGCAACCACGACCAGCAGTTCTATAAGGGTAAAACCGTTGCGGCGCATGGTCAATTCTCCTCTTCGGACGATTGTCCGCCGCCGGGCATGAAGCGCCGCAGGAGACCGCCGCCGGGTCCCTGCATCTTGTCGAATTTCTCCTGCTGTTCCGGGGTGAGCAGGTTTCGGACGCGCCCGCGCGTTTGCGCGAAACGCTGGAGCACCGGCACCGGACTGTCGTCTCCGCGCTTGAGCGGGTTGGCGTCGTCCATGAGGTTTCTGACAGCCGTTTCCTGCTCCGCGGTGATGCCGACCTCCTTTTTCAACCGCGCAACCATCCGGTCGGCAAACTGTCCGGCGCGGGCGGATTCGGTCTTGTCCATCTTTTCCAACTGCTCCGGATTGAGAATTTCGCGGATATTCCTGCGCGCCTCCGTCATGCCCTGCATGGCCTGCGCCGGGGCGGTGTTGATTACACCGGCCTTGTCCAGGATGCCGCGCACCTGCTTCTTCTGTTCGTCCGTGAGGCCAAGCCGGGCGTTCAACTTGTCCACCTCGCGGTCGAGCAGCATCTCACCGGCACGCTCGGGATGGGCGGCCAGACTGGGTTGCCGTGTTTCGTTGCGGCTCTTCCACCATGCCTGCCCGGCCCAGACGCCCGCGCCGACAAGGTACACCGCACCGAGGCCGGCCAGGACCAGTTTGAGTTTCGAGTGCTTCTTTGCGGTTGCTGTTTCCATAAGCCGCCTCCGTGGTGGAATGGGGACCGGATGCATTCATTGTGGGAACGGCAGGCGCAAATGTTACACGCCTGTTCAGGAAGCCGGTTTTGCCGGCCCGTCCTTGTCCATGTCGGGCGGCGTGAACTTGCGCTTCATCATGTCGAACCAGTCCTTCCAGGGTTGCTGCTGTTCGGGTTTCAGCGTGCGCGACACCTCGTCGAAAGTTCCCTGCACGATGAGGTCGATGCGGGGTTCGACGTCTTTGCGTATGGACCGGAGCTGTTGCTGGCTGTGCTCGAAAATGGCCAGTATCTGCGCTGCCTGTTCGTCGCCGAGGTGCAACTCGCGGCGCAGATGCGCCACCATCCGCTCGGGCATTTTCTCCGGATTCTCGATAAAGCGGTGCAGATTGTTGGAAACAAAGTGCAACGTTCCGGCGACGCCGACGACGGCTCCGCTGGCGAACGCGAGAAGGCTCACCGCGATGGCGGTCTTCCAGTGATGGACGAATCTGCGGCCGGACATGTCACGTCCTTTCAGAAGGTCGCCAGCGCGACCGTGTTGAAGAATTGCAGCAGCGGGTGGGTGATTACGCCGTAGGCCGAGAACACCCAGGCCATGGCCACGCAGGCGGCCATGGCATAACCCGCCGTAACCAGCACAATGGGCCAGCGCGGCGCGGCCGGTTCGGCGCCGGCAATTTGCAGCAGCACCTCGTCGGCCAGGCCGGGGTCCACGACGGCGGCTTCGCCGCGCGCCCGGACTCCGAGTTGTTCCATGTTGCCAAACGGGTTGTTCATACCGTGTTCGTGTCCTTTCCGCCTTGCGGCAGTCCCGACCCGAGCAGTTTCTTCAGCCGCTTTCTGGCCCGGTGCATGCGCACGCGGACCAGTGTGTGGGTCCATCCGGTGACTTGGGCGATTTCGCGGGTATTCAAACCCTCCCAGTAGGCGAGGGTCAGCACCAGACGGTCTTTGGGGTCCAGCTCCTCCAAAAGTCCGTACAGCGTCCCGGCCGCTTCGGAGGGGGTGGCCGCTTCGGGCGAACGGAGCAGATTCCAGGCGTTTTCCGGCAATGCGGTTTCCCGGGCCCGGCGGCGGTCCTGTTCGCGCCAGTACCTGTAACCGACCCGTACCGCCACAGTCCGCAGCCATGCTGCAAAGGGACCGCGCTCCCGGTATTTGCCCAAGCAAAGCCATGCCTCGACAAACACCTCCTGGGACAGTTCGCCGATTATCCCGGGATTGCGGGAAAAGCGGGACATAAGCCGCCACACCGGCTCTTTGTGACGTTCAACGACATGCCGGTAGGCGGCTTGATCTCCCGAGAGGCAGGCGCGGATATCCGTTACGGCATCCAACGTGTCCTGTGTCGGGGATGTGCTGTCCAAAATATCCCGGTCCATCGGCCCAACCCTACCGTGGGGTCTGTCTCATTCTTGGGCTGCGGAACATCCGGCAGCCCGCCCAATATTATGTGGCGAAAAGGGCCGCTTTTGTTACACGCGGCAGCGCCGCTTCTTAACGGCTTCCCGTAAGGACGGAGACGGAAGAGGTGCCTTTGTCGAGCGTGATCAGGTCGGGTATCCCGTCCCCTGTCACGTCCCCGATGATACTTGCGTTGGGCAGGCTTCCGGTCAGGAAATGAAGGGGGACCTCGAACTTGCCGC
>CAZOMH010000276.1:0-5994 GCA_964580415.1 uncultured Nitrospirales bacterium | reverse complement strand
GGGGAGTGACCCAGCGATGTTTGCCGCTTTGAAGAGCTTTATCAAGCCGTATGTTTACCGCTCCCGCCTGCGCGCGGAGGGGGCGCGGCTGGCCGCGGCCGACGGCCTTGCGGCACGCGCCATTGGCGATGCATTCCTGAAAGCGGGATGCGGCGCCTTTGACCCGTCCGAACAGGTGCTGATGGAATGCGTGGAGGCGCAGCGCGCAAAGCTGAACGCGCGCACGGACACCTTCGAACAGCCCGATTACGGGGCCGGTTCCGGCGCGGCCGGCGGGGCCGGGAAGACCGTGCGCCGGGTGATTGGAGAATTTGCCCGGAGCGCCAGTTCACCGCAGGTCTGGGCTTCCATGCATTTTGCGCTGGTGCGCGCGGTGCAGCCGTCGCTGTGCCTGGAACTGGGCACCTGCGTGGGCATTGCCAGCGCCTACATGGCTCTCGCACTGCGGCTTAACGGAAACGGCGGAAAGGTTGTCACGCTGGAGGGCGCGCCCGGTGCCGCGGCCGTGGCAGAGGCAAATTTCAGGGACTTGGGCCTGGAGAATGTGACCGTCGTGATCGGCCCCTTCCAGGAAACGCTTGGCCGGGTGGTGGCGGAGCACCGGGGTTTCGGGTTTGTGTTTATTGACGGGCACCATGACGAACAGGCCACCTGGGACTACTTCAACCAGATTGAACCCGCGCTGACGGACGGCGCCGTGGTGGTTTTTGACGACATCGCCTGGTCCGACGGCATGCGCCGTGTCTGGCAGCGGCTTTCCGCGGATCCGCGCATGGCGCAGGCCTGCGATCTGCGCCACCTTGGTGTGTGCATTTACCGCCGTTCCGCCGGGTCCGCAGACTGATGGGCGGCAGCGCGCGCCCGCGGCGGGCGCTCCTGCTCGTGGAAAATCTGTCGGTCCCTTTTGACCGGCGCGTGTGGCGCGAGGCGGCAAGCCTGCACGAGGCGGGATGGCGGGTGACCGTTGTTTCCCCCCGCGGCCGCGACCGCGACACGGCCCGCCATGAAACCATTGACGGGATCGAGGTGCGCCGGTTTCGACTGATTGAGGCAGAAGGCGCGTTTGCCGCCTACGTCGTCGAGTACGGGTTCGCCGTGCTGTCCATGTTTTGGCTGGCGCTGCGCGTATGGCTCCGCAGGGGGTTCGACGTCATCCAGATATGCAATCCGCCGGACCTGCTCATCTTTGCCGCACTTCCGTTTAAGCTGGTTGGTGTGCGCGTCATTTTTGATCACCACGACCTGTCCCCCGAGCTGTACATTTCCAAGAACCCGGACAAGAAACCGGGCCGCGTGCATCGCGCCCTCCTGTTTTTTGAGAGGCTCACCTTCCGGCTTGCCGATGTGGTGATGTCCACAAATGAGTCTTACCGCAACGTTGCGCTGGAGCGCGGCGGCAAACGGCCCGAAGATGTGTTCGTCGTGCGAAACGGCCCGGAACTGTCCCGCCTGAAAAATGCCGCGCCCAATCCCGAACTCAAAAGGGGCGCGGAACACCTGATCGTCTATGTGGGCATGATGGGAAAGCAGGACGGCTTGGACTACCTGTTGCGCGCGCTGATGATGCTCAAACGGGACCTGAAACGCCGCGACTTCCATGCGCTGCTCATTGGGGACGGTCCTGAAGTGCCGACGCTCAAGGCATATGCCCGGGTTGCGGGCATTGAGGAAAATGTCACGTTCACCGGCCTCGTCGCCCAAGACAAAGTGTTTGAAGGCATCGCCACGGCTTCGGTGTGCGTGTGCCCCGACCCCGCCATCGGGCTCAACGAAAAGTCGACACTTGTTAAAGTGCTGGAATATATGGGGTTGGCCAAACCCGTTGTCGCTTTCGACCTCGTGGAAACCCGCGCCAGCGCCGCCGGGGCCGCACTGTACGTGACACCCAACCGCGAGCCGGAATTTGCCGAGAAGATTGCCTGGCTGCTCGACCACCCGGAAGAACGCGAACGTATGGGCAATGAAGGCCGGGACCGCATTCTCAACGGACTCGCCTGGGACCACCAGAAAATACAGCTCCTGGCCGCCTATGACCGGGCCACCGGGCAGGGTGCGTCGCGGCAACGCCCGCAGGAAGACGAAAACAGGATTCGCCAGAATCCGAAATAGTGCCGGAAATGAGGTCCGTCGGGGGCGTTCAATTTCCTGTTGCGGCCCTTTTTCCAGTACTGGGCGGGGGTGTATAATGCCCGCATTGGCAAACGTATGTCCTTATCCCTCATCATTTATCGAGGAAACTTTAGTGAACCAGGAGTACCTATGGATTGACCAGCCCGAACCATGGGCGTGTTGTCTTGAAGTGTTGCGCGCGACGAAACGATTTGCCGTTGATCTCGAAGCCAACAGTCTGCATGCATACCGGGAACAAATCTGCCTCATCCAAGTATCGACGGAGAATCAGGACTATATTATTGATCCGTTGTCCGGGCTGGATTTGTCCGGGTTTGGCGCGCTCCTGGCGGACCCGTCCGTGGAAAAAGTGTTCCACGCCGCCGACTACGACATGAGCCTGCTCAAAGGCCTGTACGGATGGGATGTGCGGCATCTGTTCGACACCATGTGGGCCGGCCGGGTGCTGGGCTGCACCAAAATGGGACTGGCCGGGTTTATCGAGGACGTCTTCGGTGTCGAACTGAGCAAGAAATACCAGAAGGCCGACTGGGCCAAGCGTCCGCTTACCCCCGACATGCTTGAGTACGCGAAAAACGACACCCACTATCTGCTTCGGCTGCGTGACGACCTTGAACGGCGGCTGCGCGAGGCGGATGCCTTTGAAGAGGCCATGGAAATCTTCGGCAGCATTGTCGATGTGGACCCGTCGGAACGGATATTTGACCCGGAAGCCTTCTGGCATATCCGCGGCGTCCGCGAATTGCCCCCGCGCGGGCAGGCTGTGCTGCGCTCTCTGTTTATCTTCCGCGAAGAGGAAGCGCGCCGGCGCGACACCCCTCCCTTCAAGGTGATCAATGACGGGATGCTTCTGCGCATTGCCCAGCATGCGGCCACGGAACGCGGTCCGGTGGAGAACGTGCCCGGAATTTCCGACCGGCTTCTGGGGCGTCTGGGCGCGCGGCTGCAGCAGGCCGTCGCCCAGGGAAGGCGCGATCCGCTTCCCAAGCAGCCCCACCGGCCGGCCCCGCGGCAGTCCAGCCCCGGTTTCAGCCAGCGCTACGAGGCGCTGCTCGAAATGAGAAAGCGTCTTGCCCGGGAGCGGGGTGTTGAATCGGATGTGATTCTGGCCCGCCGCACGGCCGTTGAAATTGCCGAAAAGAATCCGCGCGGCGCGCAGGACTTGGAAAACATCGTCTCCCTCGGACCGTACCGCAGAAACCTGTATGCCAAGGAAATCCTCCACGCCCTTGAGGAAGAATAAGAAGAAAGGGGGCCGTTTCGGCCGCGTTTTCGCGGCCGTACGGCACGGTTGCCGACATGCCGACACCAGTAAACACGCCTGATCCGGCCGGCAGCGCCGATCCGGGGACCGTGCAGCCCCGGATTGCCGTGGTGCTCCGGATTGAACTGTTTCTGCTCATTCTCCGCTACCTCTTTTACCTCTTTGTTGTGTTGCTGCACGTTTCCGGCACCGGCCTGTTCCAGGGTTCCTCGCTGGTCATTGTCGCAGGCGCCGCGCTGTTGCATAACGCTTTTTCCCACTGGGTGCTCTACACACGCCGGTATTGGCTCTTCATTTCGCCGGTCAACTTTCTGTTATATATGGCCCGGACAATGCTTCTTGTGGGGATCACCGGCGGCGATGGAAGCCCGCTGGCGCCGTTGTTTCTGCTCTTCCTTATCGGCTGCAACGTCTTTTCTCCCGGCGGCAGATGGAACGCATGGCTGGCCGTGGTGGTATGTGCCGCCTATTCGTTCACGATTATGGCCGACTGGACGCTCAACGGCATGGATTACATGGCCGTGAACGTCTATGCCAACCTCGGCCTGCTCGGGTTCAGCGGCTGGCTCATGCACCAGCTCGGCAAGTTGCTTCGGCAGACCGAGGCCGACGCCGCAAACCGCGCCAGGGAACTATTGTCCTCCGAAGCCACCCTCCGGACAATTCTTGACAATACTGCGGAACCCATCGTCGTATATGGGGAAAACGAGTTCATCGCCGAGGCAAACAAGCAGTCCTGCGTGTTCTTTGGACTTCCGCGGGAGGAACTGGTGGGCCGCCGGTTCCGTGAATTTCTCTTTGACGACGGACTCCTGCCCGACCGCATGGACGCCACCCGCCGGGCCGGCGAATTCCATGACGAGATGCTGGTTGTGCGGCCCGACGGCGATGAACGCAGCGTTGACATGCACATTCACTCCTTTATCCGCGACCGGCGCCGCTTCTTCGTGGCGATGTTCCGCGATATCACGGAACAGAAGGATTTGGAGGAAGCCCAGCACCAGGCAAAGAAGCAGCTTGAAGTTGCCAACCGGGAGCTTCAGCGCGTCAACGCGCTGCGCGATGATTTCTACTCGACCGTGGCCCGGCGGCTGCGTTCCCCCCTGTCGGCCATTTTGGGATTCATTGACATGCTGCTTGACGACGAGATGGGGGAATTGGGCAGCGAACAGCGCAGTGCCCTGCAAAGCAGCCGCCGGAGCGCCCGCCGGGTGCTCGACATGGTTGACGAGGCGTTCGAGACGGCCCCCACGGTAAAACCGCAGGAGGCGGCCGCGGAGGAACCTGTCCCGGAAGCCGCGGATCAGCCAGCGTAGCCGGGGGGGGGGCGGCGAAGACGGCATTTCTGCAAACAATGCATTATTTGTGGTCCGGCAGACCGTGCCGAACCCGCTGCGGGGGACCGTTGCGTTTCCCCCAAACGGGGCCGTTTCCGCGCGGACGCACGGCGGGATACGCCGTTTGCGCCGAGAATATTCCGCACAACCGCGCCATGAGGCGTTCATCGCGCGCATTAGAAACTTGAGCGCACCGCGGTTGTATGCTATGATTCCCTTCCTAATTATGCGTCCGCATATCGCGGGCGCGTCACTATTTTTTGGCAAAGGAGGTGAATAACATTGCGAACCTATGAAGCGCTGTACATCATCGCCCCGAATCTGGACGACGATGCCATCCAGGCGGTAGTCGCGGGTGTGGAGACTTTGATCACATCCAACGGTGGGACTATCGTGCGCTCCGAAGTGTGGGGTCGGCGCAAGCTGGCCTATGAGATCAAGAAGCACGGTGAAGGCTTCTATGTGCTCCTGAGATTTACCGCCAGTCCTGAGTTCGTGAAGAAACTGGACAACCACTTCAAGCTTGCTGAGACGGTCATCCGTTCCATGGTGCTCTACCTTGACGAGCGCACGCTGCGGCTCGAAGCCGAGCAGCAGCACCGCCGTGAGGAAGAGGCGCGCATCGCCGCCACCCGCGTCCGCGGTGAGGGCGACGACGACGACGACGATGAGGACGATGAGGACGATTTCGGCGGTGGCGGCCGCGGACGGCGGCGGCCCCGCAGGGACGAGGATGACTGAACCAGAGGGGTGAACGGATGGGCGACTTAAAGCTACCGGACCTCAACCAGGTCATTATCGCCGGGCGTCTGACACGCGACCCGGAGCTCAAGTACACCACCGGCGGGCAGGCCTACTGCAAATTAGGCCTGGCCAACTCGCGCTATTACAAGGACAAGAACGGGCAGCGGCAGGAGGTAACCACCTTTGCCGATGCCACCGTGTGGGGTCCCCATGCGGAATTTGTCGGAAAGTACATGCGCAAGGGCCTTGCCGTGCTGGTGGAGGCCAGGTTGCAGACCGACGAGTGGGAAGACCGGCAGTCCGGCCAGAAGCGGTCCAGGCTGACACTTACGGCGAACCGTGTGACTTCGCTGGAGTGGGACAGTGACCGTTCCGGCGGTTCCGGAGGCGGTTCCGCGCCGCGCCCGGCACATGCCGAGCATGAGCCGACGCCGCCCCCGCCGATGGACGAGCCGGTGTTCGACGACGACATTCCGTTCTGATCCCGGAAACACAAGGAACTCACAGGACCATGGCTAA